>NZ_VPEC01000004.1:0-143717 GCF_013417355.1 Acinetobacter sp. YH12255 | reverse complement strand
AATTTCAAATTGTGCAGCTACCGCTCGAATAGAATAACCTTCCTCAAGCTTAGCTAAAATTTTACGTCTAAAATGTTCTGAATAACTCATTGCACCATTGTATTAGTTTTATAATGATTTGACTATAGCAATAGAAGAATAAATCTTTGATTTGATATTCTTGGCGATATGAATACCACTCTTAGGCAGAGATTCAGAAATGAATTTTCTGCCTAACCTGGGATCTCGGTTAATTTAGACCTACCCTTCTCATCCTTCAAAGTAACATCAACCTATTAAATAAAGATTTAAATCTTCACGCGATATGAGACTGTGCCAGCACCCAAAGTGCTTATGCATCATCAAAATCTAAGAATAATAAGTTCTCAATTTCCGGTCATCCATCCAGTTACAATGAAATCCGACGGGTACACGAACCGGTAAATGAATCGTGGCAATAGGCCCCTTCTAAATATATTGCGCATCTAAAATCACCACTTTCGATGGACTGCCATCCAAGGCGTGTAGATAAGACATCAGCCAGCCATCATTTTCTGTTTGAGCACCTTCTCGGGCGACAAAAACTGCCTCACCTGTAACCCAGTTTGCTCCAAAGGAATAGCTTGCTGTACTGCCGGTTTCCAGATCATGGTACAAGAGTGTATTACTGCTAACATGATAAGGATCATCAAAGCCGGCAAAGGAAACACTATAGGCATAGCGATAAGGTCGCCCTGTATAGGCTTCATTGATCCGCGGAAATTCCTGCTTGATATTGGATAATACAGTTCGAGTGACTTTTCCTGTTTGCTGCTCGAAGATCAATCTTTCCAGCCGAATCTCCTGATCTTCTATTGGTCCCTGAATGGAACTGACCAGTGCCTTGGAATGTACCACTGCATCCATCACTACATCACCTGTGTTCAGGTCATAAGCATTGACCGTATGAAAAATAAAACAGGGATCAATCTCATACCAGCGGATGTCTGCCGCACTGCCACCAAAAGGCAGCATACCTATACGAGCCTGATGTTTAGGATTCCATTGATAGGGTAATAGTGAGCCTTTTAAGGCACTACGCATAGAAAAGTTGACATTCAAATCCAGAATCAGCACCTGAGATTGAGTAATGGCACAATCATGCACCATCGGGCCATGTTTGACTGGAATTTCGACATGATGTTGCAGTTTGCCTTGAGCATCAATATGTAAATAAAAAACCTGATGATGATTCAAGGCATCATAACAAACCGCATGAATATCTCCTGTTTCCGGGTCGATATGCGGATGAGCCGTAAACGGTAAATCCTGATCATTTTCAAAAAGTTGATGCCGTTTTGATTCCAGTTCACGATTTACTTCGATCGGATAAGCCCCCGCTTCGACCAGTGCCCAGATTTTCCCGGCAAAGTGGATGATATTGGTATTGACCGCATCCGCGACTCCACGCGTTTTCCCTAAAATCTGGGGTCTATGCAATTTTTTCTGCACACTGGCCGATCCGACATAAGCACTTTTATAGCAATGTGCTTCACCAGCTTTGAGTTTCAGCGCGTGAATCATGCCATCACCGGTGAACCAGTGATAATTTCGTGGGTTCTTTACCGTGATCGGATTCGGGCCAATCCGCATCAGCGCACCTTCTAGTTCTACAGGAATTTGCCCATCTACCATCAATTGAGTAGCAAAATGCTCCTGTCGTTGTGGCGCAAATATGCCATCCAGATAGGGATTGTCATGAGAATAGGGAATGCGGCTATGCAGGATTCCCGCACCATGTTTGATAGTTTTACTGAGCGTATTCTTGAGGATATTGCCGAGCTGTTTTGACCACTGCATTATTATTTTCCTGTTTTATTTTTATGATGATGACTGATTTTATACTCATAAAAGGAGGTTAATCATTTTAAACAGATAAGCTGATGGTACGCTAAAACACGATGCGCACCATTACTTCTAGCAGCAATAAGGTTGCACGTTTAGACTTTAATATCCAGGAGCTGAATAAACTCAAAAGCAGGCTCTTCATAAGGATGGCTTGCTTTCAGAGCTTTGGCGACCTCGACCGCCTTTTCATCAGCAACCAGCATTTCTACTCGCCACTCTTCAACCTGCTCTAATTCCCCGACTTCACCAATATAAGGATCTGCACCTTGCTGCGCTTTAAACTGCCCTGTTCCCAATACCTGCCAGGCACAGTGGGTATAATCTCCGATGCCGCCTGCACCCGCTTTAAATAAGGCTTCCTTAGTCACTTCAAGATGTTCATCTGGTACATAATAAATGAGTTTTAGCATGTTTCCCTTCAACATTTTCAATGGCTTATTTAAGATCTATTGTCCAGTGCCTGGGTAATAATATTCAATGCAGAATTATGAGGATTCTTGTTAAATGTTGCATAAAGTCCTAATTGTGGCAGGACTTGATCTGTTTGCACGATTTTCACATGCTCATTTAAAAAACGCAGCAGATATTCCGGGACGAAGCTAAAACCCATGCCCATATTGATCAGGTTAATATGTTGCAACACATTGGTAACCCACAGCATTTGGTCATGCTGCAATTGTTCAAAAGACATCAGGTGATTCAACTGCGCATAAAAGACCGGCGAAGCATTTTGCTCACACATAATCAACTGATGATTTTTCAGTTCTTGTAACTTCAATGGCCGATCTGTGGGATGTAAATGCTCGGCTGCCACCAGATAAATCTGTTCATTCATTAAATGAATATTGTCAAAATCGGGATGTTGCAGACAATAGCGGGTAAAGCTCAAATCCAGCTCGGCATTTTTCAGGCGTTGAATCTGCTCCATACAGGTCAGACTATGCAGATGAATTTTTAAATCAGGAATATTCTGCTTCAGTTTGGCCAGAATATTTGGCATCACTTTCAGTTCTGCAACATTTAAAAAGCCAATATGGATCTGGTTATTTTTCTGCTGCGCCACCTGACGCGCCGCGGCAACTGCCAGTTTGGCACTTTCAAGCGCCTGTTCAGCATGAATCAGAAAAGCTTGCCCCTCATCGGTCAGTTTGATTTGCCGGGATGAACGGTCAAACAGCATTACACCGACTTCCTGCTCCAGATCCTTAATCTGCTGACTTAAAGAAGGCTGCGCCGTGAACAGCTTATCTGCTGCTTTGGTAAAACTCTGTTCCTGAGCTACTGTTAAAAAAGCACGTAAATGTCGAAGTTCCATAAACTCAGCCGCATATTCTCAGGCATTTTAAGCTGCCAAACGAGAAAGTAGTAAGAATCTCAATAGACCTATAGTTTATATGAATACTCCTATTGTATTGCCTGAATTTCACTACACTGGATTGTAAATATATTCAAATCTTGTTCTTCAGACAGACACATGGAGTCATGTATGACACAGCATTACGATACTGACGTATTGGTGATTGGCACAGGACCTGCAGGATCGACCTTAGGTTTAGCACTGGCAAATTATGGGGTCAAAGTTCAACTCTTCACACAGTTTAACTGGCTGGCCAATAGTCCGCGTGCGCATATTACCAATCAGCGTGCCATGGAAGTATTACGTGATTTAGGCATTGAAGAACAAGTCAAAGAAATTGCGACACCGTGGGAACACATGGGCGAAAGCCTGATTACCACCAGTCTGGTCGGTGAAGAAATTGCCCGTTTAAGCGCTTGGGGCACAGGTGATGAACGTCATGGGGACTATATCAAAGGCAGTCCATGTCCATTGGTGGATTTGATTCAGCCGAAAATGGAAGCCTTACTGGTCAAGAATGCCGGGGAGCGCGGTGCAATCTATAACTTCAATACTGAATATTTATCGCATGTTCAGGATGAAGATGGTGTCACCGCTACTTTCCTGAACCGGATTACCAACACAGAATTTAGTTTAAGAGCCAAATATCTGATTGGTATGGATGGCGCACGCTCAAAAGTGGTTGAGCAACTTGAGCTACCACTCGAAGGTGTGATGGCGCGTGCGGGTACAGTCTATGTGACTTTTAAAGCCGATTTAAGCAAATATATTCAGCACCGCCCTGCCATTCTGCAATGGATCGTCAATCCTGAAGCCAGCTTTGGTGATCTCGGCATGGGCTTGCTACGTGCCATTACGCCTTGGAATGAATGGATTATGGGCTGGGGCTTTGACATTTCCAAAGGCGAGCCACAAGTGACTGAAGAACAGGTTCGATCGCGTCTGAATACATTTGTTGGCGCTGAAGTGGAAGATGTTGAAATCCAAAAACTGTCCTACTGGTATGTAAACCAGACTTGGGCAACTGAATATTCTAAAGGCCGCGTGTTCTGTGGTGGTGATGCTGTACACCGTCACCCGCCTTCAAGCGGTTTAGGTTCAAATACCTGTATGCAGGATGCGTTTAACCTTGGCTGGAAACTCGCCTATGCAATCAAAGGTTGGGCCGCACCTTCCCTCCTCGATTCATATACGTCTGAACGTGCGCCTGTAGGCAAGCAGATAGTCGCACGTGCCAACCAGTCTCGTTTTGACTATAAGCATTTAAAAGAAGTCTTTGGTTTTGACCAAGGCATCACTACGCAAAAACAAATGCTGGAACGTATTTTTGCTGAAGATGAGCAAGGTGCCGAAATTCGTAAAAAGTTATTTGAAGCACTTGAGATTAAGCATTTTGAATTTAATGCCCAAGGTGTTGAACTGAATCAGCGCTATAGCTCAAATGCGGTAATGAATGAAGCTGAGCCTGAGATCTTTGACAAAGATGAACAGCTTTATCTGCAAGCCACGACTCGTCCAGGTGCCAAAGTTCCACATACCTGGCTAATCAATAGCAAAGGCCAAAAGCAATCCACTTTGGATATTAGCGGTAAAGGCCGTTTTACCTTACTGACAGGTTTATCAGGTAAAGGCTGGAGATTGGCTGCCGAGACTCTAGATTTACCTTATTTAGATGTAATTCAGATTGGTTCACGTGAGTATCGTGATGTCTATGGTACTTGGAATGCCAAGTCTGAAGTTCATGAATCAGGTGCAGTGCTGGTTCGTCCAGATGGTTATGTGGCTTGGCGTTATCAGGACAGTACCAATGCATCTTTTGATTATGAAAATACGTTAAAGGCGGTATTGAAGCAAGTTCAACTCATAATCTAACTATTCCATCAATCATATTTAATTGACCATCGACATGGATGTCACCTGTCAGCCTGTGGGATATAGTCATTCTATCAGTCTGATGAAGGATTTTGGTTACCTTACGGAATATATCCCTCATCCTTCAAAGTAACGAATATTCTTATAAAAAAGTAAGTCTAACAATTTATGAAAAAACCACCTCAACGGTGGTTTTTTAAGTCAGATAATTAAGAGCCTTGAAGTAAATAACTGCCAACAACAAACAATATTTGTAGTCCTACGACAATAGCAAACAACATCCAACCTTTCTGACGCATTGCCGCCTTATCCATTATTCTAAGTGTTTTAGCCATGTCATCACCTCATACTTGAGAATTGATACTGAACTGATCTATTCCATCTTTCTTTTATAGTGCAATAAAGTTGTGCATAAAACATACCATAGCACTTTATATACAATATGAAAGCAAAATCTAAACCAAGTTCAGTGGGAGAAGTTAAATTAAAAAATCAGAATGCTTAAAAAGCAAAAATCCACCCCAAGGTGGATACGAATTAAGTAATTATAGATATTTTTAAATTATTTTTCCATAAAGTATAATTAAGTTAATATTTTTAAATGTTATTTATTGAAAATTAAGAAAATTAATGATTAGTAATTTTCTGATATTTCCACATGAGAAGTGACTTTGCTGTAAGCATGAATTATTCATTACATAAGTTCTCATTTGGAAGTGTGATACTTTTACCATCCATCGCTTTACTAAAAGCTAAATACGCCTTAAAGCGCTGTTTTGTGTTTGTGGTGACTGCAATGACATGCTGAACGACATTGGATGGTTTGTACAAAGTATCTTGAGAAAAACGCTCGTAAATGCAGCCTATCGCGCGCGATTTTTCAAATGCAATTTTTCGTAGCGGGTATTGCTGAGAAGTATCGAGTAATAAGCTCTCTTGCAGAACCATAGCCAATTGTTTTACCGCCTGTCTTTGTTCCATATTTATAAAATTCTTTTCAATATAAAGATCAACATCATCACGAATTCCATTTTGATTCACATCAGGGCCTTCGATATCGCGATCACGATTGAGTTTCGGCAAATAACCACTTTGTTTTATTTCATCTAAATGCTTGATATTAGCTCGCCACATGTATGTATCACACCCCGCCAATGTGAATAGTGAAATAAGTAAAATGCACCTTGAGAATCTGATAAATATTCTTGGCATGAGGTACCTCTTTATTTTATATGCATCATCATTGTCAAAAAGCTCAACATCTATCCTGAATCTCAATATATTTTCATGATTTAGTAGATCTGTAGTGTTTACGATATTTCATATAAAAGATCGCAACAGCGATCAAATGCAAAGCTAAACACAAGATGATTTTTAAATGTGGACTATACAGCTCATCCGACATTTTTTCGAAGAGAGTCAAATAAACCAGACTATAGGAAACGAGTCCTAAAATGGTTATTGCCGTTATTTCTATTTTTAAATATGCACCATCTGCAAAGTTATAATCTGCACTAAAACACAATAATGCAAAGATAAAATATGTAAATATTTTCATGATTTAAACTGGTTACTTATTTGAATTATTTAAACGATGTTAACTCCGAAACATACATAAAAAAAGGGCTGCTGACGCAACCCTTTTTTAATCTAAAACCGATTAACCAATGAACTTACGTGCATTACGGAACATACGTAACCAAGCACCATCTTGATCCCAGTCTTCTGGTTTCCAAGAATGCTGAATCGCACGGAAGTTACGTTCAGGGTGCGGCATCATAATTGTTGCACGACCGTCTTGAGAGGTTACACCGGTAATACCTTCCGGTGAGCCGTTCGGGTTCAATGGATAATGTTGTGTTGCATTCCCCAAGCTATCTACATAACGCAGAACCACCTGATTCGATGCGTTGAGCGCAGCAAAGTTTTCCGCAGTTGCAACCGCACGACCTTCACCATGTGCTACAGCGATCGGCAGAATCGAACCTTCCATGCCCTGAAGCAATACAGAGTTTGATTTTTCCACACGAACATTCACCGCACGTGCTTCAAACACTTCAGAAGTATTGCGGTGGAAACGTGGCCAAGCATCAGCACCCGGAATCAGCGGAGCCAACTGAGACAACATTTGACAGCCGTTACAGATACCCAGCGAGAAGGTTTCCTGACGGTTAAAGAATTTCTCAAACTGGTCACGCAGTTTAGTATTGAACAATACTGATTTTGCCCAGCCGCCACCAGCGCCCATCACGTCACCGTAAGAGAAGCCACCACAAGTCACTAAGCCTTCAAAATCATCCAGGCTGATACGACCTGCCAGCAAGTCACTCATATGTACGTCAACGGTATTGAAGCCGACTTTATCAAATGCTGCTGCCATTTCGATATGACCATTGACACCCTGCTCACGCAGAATCGCCATGTTCGGACGACGTGAATTAATGTACGGCGCTTCAATCGCTTCATTCAAATCAAATGTCGGTTTCGCAATGATACCTGCATGAGATTTGTCAGTGATAAGAGCAAATTCCTGATCCGCAGTTTGTACGTTGTCACGTAGGCGCTGGATTTGGTGGGATACTTCAGTCCATGCCACTTGCAGGTCAGCCCGTTCAAGTACCAGACCATTTACAGACAATTGGTCAGTAGTATTTACAGTACCAACCACTGCAATTGCATCTTTCAGGGTAGATGCTGCAACTTCAGCTTCTAATGCTGCCCAATCTGCTTTGCTAATTTGAAGCACTGCACCGATTTCTTCTGCAAACAGGCTTGCAGTTGATTGATCTTCTAATGCCACACCTAAACGTGAAGCGAACATCATTTCTGCAACAGTCGCCAATAAACCACCATCACCGATGTCATGATACGCCTTGATCAGACCACGGTTGTTCCAGTCTTGAACCAAAGCGAAAAATGCTTTGAAGTCATCGAAGCTGTCGACATCAGGCGTCACAGAACCGATTGCTTTATACACCTGAGACAGAATCGAACCACCTAGACGGAACTGACCTTTAGACAAGTCAATACGAACCAGTACCGACTCTTCATTTTTCAATTCAGGGGTCAATGTTTTACGAACATCGGTCACAGGTGCAAATGCAGTGATCACGCCTGACATTGGAGAAGTCACGGATTTATCTTCGCCTTCGTCATTCCAGGTGGTACGCATTGAAAGCGAGTCTTTACCGACTGGAATTGCGATACCCAATGCTGGGCACATTTCCATACCGATGGCTTTTACACCTTCGAATAGCGCTTGATCTTCGCCCGGTTGACCTGCAGCAGCCATCCAGTTTGCAGACAATTTAATGTCGCTGATTTTTTCAATCTTTGCAGACATGATGTTCGAGATTGATTCAGCCACTGATAAACGTGCCGATGCAGCAGGATTGAGCAATGCGACTGGTGGACGTTCACCCATCGCCATCGCTTCACCGGTGTAGCCTACTAGGCTTGTCGTTGTTACCGCAGCATCCGCCACCGGAACCTGCCAGCGGCCGACCATTTGATCACGTGCCACCATACCAGTAATCGAACGGTCACCAATACTGATCAGGAATGATTTAGAAGCCACTGTCGGGTTTTTCAAAACACGATAAATCGCATCTTTCAGATCTGTGACTTTAGCCGCGTCGAAATCATCGCCTTTGCGTTCAATGGTTTCATATGAACGGCTCATACGCGGTGTACCACCAAGCATTACCTGCATTGGCATATCCACTGGCTTGTTGCCAAATAACGGATCTTCAACGGTTAAGTGACGCGCTTCAGTTGCTTCACCGAGTACCGCAAACGGACAACGTTCACGCGCACAGATCGATTCAAATAATTCTAAAGAAGATGGACGAATCGCCAGTACATAACGCTCTTGCGCTTCATTTGACCAGATCTCCATAGGCGACATGCCCGGCTCAAGCGATGGAATCTTACGCAGATCCAGCACCGCACCGAGTTCATGGTCATTCACCAGTTCAGGCATGGCATTCGATACACCACCTGCACCCACATCATGTACAGACACGATCGGGTTCTGGTCTTCCATGCGCCAGCAAGTATCAATCACTTCCTGACAACGGCGTTCCATTTCCGGGTTTTCACGTTGTACCGAAGCGAAATCCAGGTTTTCGCCGAGTTTACCGCTGTCTACAGAAGATGCTGCACCACCGCCGAGACCGATCAGCATGGCAGGGCCACCGAGCACGATCAATAAATCGCCCGGCAAGATTGGATCTTTTTCAACGTGATCTGGACGGATGTTGCCATAACCACCTGCAATCATGATTGGCTTGTGGAAACCTTTAACATCGCCATTGATGTTTTGTTCAAAGGTACGGAAGTAACCATTTAAGGCAGGACGACCAAATTCGTTGTTAAACGCAGCGCCACCCAATGGGCCTTCAATCATGATTTGTAGCGGCGATGCCATACGCGATGGTTTACCGTAGTTTTCTTCCCAAGGCTGTTCAAAGCCCGGAATGTTCAGGTTAGATACTGTAAAGCCGGTTAAACCTGCTTTAGGCTTACCACCACGACCGGTCGCACCTTCATCACGGATTTCACCGCCCGAACCTGTCGCAGCACCGGCAAATGGTGCAATCGCTGTCGGATGGTTGTGAGTTTCCACTTTCATCAAGATATGCGCGGCTTGACTCTTATATTTATAAACCTGCTGGCCATTGTCTTCTTTGGTTGGATAAAAACGCTGGGTATCCGAACCGACAATCACCGAAGCATTGTCTTTATAAGCCGACAATACATCTGTAGGTGATTCTTTATAAGTATTCTTGATCATCTGGAACAATGACAATGGCTGAACTTCACCATCAATGGTCCATTCAGAACCGAAGATTTTATGACGGCAATGCTCAGAGTTTGCCTGTGCAAACATCATCAGTTCGATGTCATTTGGATTACGACCCAGCTTGATAAACGCTTCAGTCAGGTAATCAATTTCTTCCATCGACAATGCAAAACCAAATTCATTATTGGCCTTAACCAGTGCTTCTTTACCTTCACCCAGAATATCAATCGAGTTCAGTGGTTTTGGTGCTGTTTCAACAAACAGTACCGCAGCCTCTTCAATCGCATTGAATACGCTTTCAGTCATACGGTCATGCAAAATCTGTTGAACTTCATTTGATACGTCTTTTAGACCCTTCAACGTAAATAAAACGCCGCGCTCAAGACGATGAACCGGCGTATTACAGTTTTTGAAAATGTCTGTAGCTTTAGAAGACCAAGGCGAGATGGTGCCGACACGCGGTGTCACTAAAATTTGGATTTCATCACTTGCAGCCTGGTGCAATTCAAAAGATTGCCCATCGTTGAGAAGCTGTAAAGCTGATTGCTGTTGTTGCTCGCTGAGCGCTTGGTCAAAGAGGTAGACCCATTGACTTTCAATTGATTGAACAGAACTAATTGACGTCAAACGCGATAATAGTTGAGTTTTCTTAAAAGAAGAATGTGCGGGTGCACCGGCAACGATAAACATGCTGATTTTGGCTCCACGGGATGGTCTGAACAACCATGCCACAATGTGACTTGAGAGAGCGCATATTCTACTGTGAAATAAGGAAATCGGCTAGATGGCAAATACGAAAACTACGGCTGAAATATTCTGTATTTTTAAAATATTGTGTTTATTTTCAGGCAGGAAAATTGAATGTAGTCGCGTAGATTAACACAATTTGTTAAAGAAAAATCAAAACCGATTAACAATAATTTCACTTAAGAAAATTGTATTATTTTTCAACAGCAAGACCACTTAAAATGCGTACAGAACTTATTCTTGAGCCGTTATAAAAAACTTATTAAGGCTAGGCTAAAGCTTCTCGGGATAGACTGAAACAGTCGAGTTCATTTTTTAGCTCATCTCTCTGTCGGCGAGTTGCACTACTGAAATAATTTTGTATCCAGCTATCCCCATTCCGGGCTCCATTGCAGGATTTAAGACTCTGCCCCGCTGTTCTCCCTTTTCGAGCCTGTCTGTATGAGCAAACTATATCGCCTGCTTCAATCAACTTTCAATAATATCCGGTAGCCCAGATTATCCCGCTCACTCATCTTAATATCTGAGCTCTATTTAAAGATACCTGAATCTCACATATAAGCCTCAATCATAGTTTCTAATAAAGAGCTAAACTTAAAATTAATAGATCTATTTTAGCAAATAAATTTCCAGGATATTAAGCCTCTTGTTATTAATATATTGACTTAGCAAATTTATTTAAAAATTTCTTATTTTACCTCTATGAAATAGGTTATTTTCAAGCTAATCAATTGAAAATATACAGCTTAAATTCAAACTGATTCTCGGTCTCTATTCTTATGCAAAAATTCAGAATATATAAGCATCATCAGACATGAATTAATGAAAGTTTTTTAGGCTATTATTAAAAAAATCACTACTCATAATGAAGAAAATAAGCAATATTAAAATTTTGTTACTTTTTCATTTTCTGACTGACATCCATCTTTATTCTAATAAAAAACCATGCAATAAATACCTGTAATTCCTATAAAAATATAGAAACAACAAATCTATATTTGATAAGATGTTGAAATCAAAAATAGCCTTATATCAGCAAAGAATCTACATAATTAATGACTTCATCAGTAAATTTGATGATTTTATGTTAACCTCTACGCCAATTGCTGAGGAAATGTCCACATTCAGGACGCATGAATCATCCTCTTTTCTGCTGCAGATATGAATATCCAATTGATATTCAGACGCTGGTTTTTTTATTTTCTGTAGCTTCACTGCTCTGTCTAATCTAGAGCCTTAATCTGTTGCCAATGATTTAATTTTCAAAAACAAAAGGTGACCCGCTTAAGGAGTATGTATGTTTCAATTCACTAGTACAGCAACTGTACTATTGATGGTGCTTTTCTATGGCATCACCTTTCTATTGTCGTTACGCATTAAGCAAAAAAATGAAAATGTCGATGGATATATGGTCTCGAATGGCTCCATCGGATTTGGAATGTCTGCGGCCAGTATGACCGCCACCTGGATCTGGGCCGCTTCATTTTATGCAGCAGCTTCGTCCGGATATAAATACGGTGTTTCCGGTGCCTTACACTATGGTTTGTGGGGTGCACTGATGATTTTATTTATCTACCCATTCGGCAAACGTTTCCGCGACCTGGCACCCAATGCACACACTTTGGCAGAAATCATGCATGCACGGCATGGTAACCAGAGCCAGATGATTCTGGCAGGCTCCAACATTGTCGGGAGCGTGATCAGTCTGATGGTAAACTTTACCGCAGCAGGTGCGCTGGTTGAAATTCTGTCTCCCCTCAGCCTTATCCATGGGGTCTTGATTACCGGAATTGGCGTCCTGTCCTATACTTTATGGTCCGGTTTCCGCTCCTCGGTATTTACCGACTTTGGGCAACTGGTCGCCATGATTGTGGCGGCAGTGATCATTATTCCGACGCTATTTTTCACCCTGGGCGGCCCTTCACTGTTCCAGACCGGCATGCATAATCTGCAACCGGAACAACTGGATTTCTTTTCGAAAACCGCATTTTTAGAACAGGGTGCACCATTTTTTGTGGCGGTACTGGCTTATGCGATTGGTAACCAGACCATCGCCCAACGCCTGTTTGCAGTGCGTAAAGACTTGATCAAACCCAGCTTCATTACTGCAACCATCGGTTATGCCGCGATTGTCGTCGGTTTGGGAATGCTCGGATTATTGGCGCTATTTGCCGGGATTCAGCCGATTGATGGCAACCTGAACAACCTGATTCCACAAATGGCAGCAACGTATCTGTCTCCATTTATGGTGGCCTTACTCTTTGTCATGGTGATTGGCGCGCTTTCGTCAACGGCGGATTCGGATTTATCTGCCCTGTCTGCCATCGTAATGACCGATATTTATGGCAAACAGATTGCTAAAAATCGTCCTGATCCGAAGAAAATGCTGTTTATTGGCCGGATGACCATGATTGTAGCCACCATGCTCGGTATTTTAATTGCCACGCTTAAATTCGACATTCTAGCGATGCTGATTTTCGTCGGTGCACTCTGGGGTGCCATCGTATTCCCGGTGATTGCCAGCCTGTACTGGGACAAGGTCAATGCCCGTGCCTTTAACTGGTCTGTCGGTATCGCATTTTTAAGCTTTCTGGTGGTTCGATTTGAATGGCTGCCAATTCAGGGTCTGATCGCACTCAGTTTTGAGCTTATGGCCACCATCGGTATTGGTGTGGTACTGGGTCTGATGAGCTTTGGCTTCTTTGGCAAGAAAGTCGGCCTGGTGGTCGGTATTCTGGCCAGTATCGGCTTTCTTCCATGGACCATCGGCTTCCTGCGTGATTATGGCACGCTATTGAGTTCCCTGACCGCCTACGGCAGCAGCGCCATTGTCTGTACCGTACTGACTTTAATGAATAGCAAAGAACGATTTGATTTTAAACAAATCAATAAGATGGTGATTGAATTTCACCAGGTATCTGAGAAAAGTAAATAAGGAGATTTCAGATGAGTAGTCAATTTATGACCCTATATGTACTTTTTTGGCCATTGGTGGCGACGATGATTTTGTTCGTCATTTGCATGGGGGTCTATAAAGACATCCAGGAAGCCAAGATCAGTGGTGAAGATTTGCTTTAGTCCACTTCTATCATGAGATAAAAACAGGTCAATATGACCTGTTTTTTTATAGCGATTGTTCAGCTGAAATTTCCACAGGGTTTTGTTTGTTCCGACAATTCATGTCGCAGCACTCTAGTGCTGTTGCTACTTTTTTGGCATGATGCACTTAGCAAAGAATTGAATAATGATAAATGACTCAAATGCGTTGGTTAGAGCTGCTTTCGACAGTTCGGATTGGTAGTAAAAAGCAAAGTACTGAACTGGCACGTAGCCCGTTCCACAAAGATTATGACCGTATTATTTTTTCACAAAGTTTCCGCCAGCTGAACCGTAAAACTCAGGTTCACCCTTTAACCCAGCACGATGGTATTCATACACGACTCACACATTCACTTGAAGTGTCCTGTATTGGGCGTTCACTCGGGATGCTGGCCGCAGAGAAAATAAAAGATCAGTTACCGCCCTGGATTTCCCCGGCCGATGTCGGTGCCATTATTCAGGCTGCCTGTCTGGCACATGATATTGGTAATCCCCCTTTTGGCCATGCCGGTGAATATGCCATTCGAGAATGGTTCGACGATGCATCGCATACCGATTTTTTAAAAGATCTCAGTCCTGAACAAGAAGCCGATGTACGTCAGTTTGAAGGCAATGCCCAAGGTCTACGCCTGTTGACCAAAATCGATTACCATCCCAATGATGGCGGCATGCGTTTGACTTATGCCACGTTAGGGGCTTATTTAAAATATCCGTGGCTGTCAAAAACCATGGCATCTCAAGTCGATTTACCTGCCAGCAATCGGGCCAAGTTTGGCTGCTATCAGGCCGAGAAAGAGATTTTAAAGCAGATTGCAGAACAACTCGGACTGATTCAGTTAGCTGAATATCATTACTGCCGTCATCCACTGACCTATCTGCTCGAAGCGGCTGATGATATCTGTTATGCCCTGATTGACCTTGAAGATGGTATTAGCCTGAATATGCTCAGTTATGACGAAGTTGAGCCGGTCTTTTTAAATCTGCTCGGTGATTATGGTATTCCTTCTGAAATCGCCATGAGCAATACCACCTGGCAGCAAAAAATTGCCGCCTTGCGTGGTCGGGTCATGAAACGTCTGGTCGATGAAGTGACAACGGCTTTTGCCCGTCATCATGACCAGATTTTATCGGGTCAGTTACAAGGTACTTTATTGCAATATTGTACTGCGGACATTGAAATCGGGATTAATCGCGCCAAAGAACTGGCACGGGATAAAATTTTTGAGCATCCGCAAAAAGCAGGACTGGAAATTATCGCGCATCAATGTTTGCAAAATATTCTGGATGCCTTTATTCCCTTAACAACGCCGCATAAAAACCTGAGTTTTAAAGAACAGCGCTTGATGTCGATTCTGCAACGTTCAGGGGCGAATTTTAGCGCCAGCCATTATGACAATATCATGCAGGTGCTGGATATTGTTTCGAAATTTTCTGATCATCAGGCTTATAACCTGTCGCAGGAATTACAAGGCAATAAAGCCGGATTGTTATAAAATATTCTGCTGTATGGGAGGATGATTGTAATAAAATCATCTATTTTACAGCGGCAGATTTTGCCTTTCCGGAAAATGCTGACTACTATGCAGCAAAACTGAATTTAGTGATGATAAAAGATGATTGGATGTCTGATTGGTGAAGTACTGGCTTTAGAAGCACCCACCGTACTGTTAAATGTAAATGGCGTCGGTTATGAAATTGATACGCCGCTGACGACTTTCTGCCAGCTGCAAAAAGGACAACAAGTCACACTCTGGACCCATCTGGCCGTGCGTGAAGATGCACAGTTGCTGTATGGCTTTATCAATGCTCAGGAAAAAACCATTTTCCGCACCTTACTCAAAGTCAACGGCGTGGGTCCCAAAATGGCCTTGGGTATTCTTTCGACTTTAAGTGTGGAGATGCTGATTCATACCGTTGAAAATGAAGATGTGAATACCTTGGTCAAAGTTCCCGGTGTCGGTAAAAAAACCGCTGAACGTTTAATGATTGAATTACGTGACCGTTTTAAAGCCATGGCTTCAGGTGCTGCGCCAAGCAATTCAACTGCACCACAGATTCAGTTTATGGGCAATTCAGCCGTGGCTGAAGCAGAAGCTGCATTACAGTCTTTGGGTTATAAACCTGCTGAAGCGCAAAAACTGATTAATGCGGTTAAAGCAGATTACACTGAAGCCAGCGACATTATTCGTGCCGCATTAAAATCGATGAATCGTTAATACTGATTTAAATATTCGCTGCAAAATGAAGATGAGAAGGCAGCATGGATGCTGCCGCAGAAATATGGCATAGGATGTGCCATTATTTTTGCAAAGGGTTTTGTTACTTTTGCCCTGTCAAAAGTAAGAGCATGCCTGCACAATGGCATACGAATTGTTAAAGCATTTTGAGGCTATGACTTTATTCACCTCAAATAAACCATAGAGATTAACTCAAAAGATATGCAAGACCGTCTCATCAGTGGTTCTGAAAAACCAGAAGATCATTTTGATCGTGCCATCCGTCCAACCTCACTCGATGACTATATTGGTCAGCCTGTGGTTCGAGAGCAAATGGAAATCTTTATTGGTGCCGCCCGTGGCCGTGAAGAAGCGCTGGATCATACATTGATTTTTGGCCCGCCCGGCCTGGGTAAAACCACGCTGGCGAATATTATTGCCCGCGAAATGGGCGGTAATCTTAAGTCGACTTCAGGTCCGGTGCTAGAACGTGCCGGTGATTTGGCCGCCATGCTGACCAATCTGGAAGAAGGTGATGTCCTGTTCATTGATGAGATCCACCGTCTTTCACCGGTGATTGAGGAAATTCTCTATCCAGCGATGGAAGACTACCAGCTCGACATCATGATTGGCGAAGGGCCTGCTGCACGATCAATCAAACTGGATTTGCCACCCTTTACCCTGGTTGCAGCAACCACACGTGCAGGTCTGCTTACCTCTCCTTTGCGTGACCGTTTCGGCATCGTACAGCGTTTAGAATTTTATTCAGTTGAAGATTTGACCCACATTGTCAAACGTTCAGCCAACCTGATGGATGTACCCATGACCGGTGATGGCGCAAAAGAAATTGCCCGTCGCTCACGGGGTACACCGCGTATTGCCAACCGCTTATTGCGTCGTGTACGTGACTATGCTCAGGTCAAAGGCACTGGTGAAATTAATCAGGATATGGCGCAACGTGCTTTGGACATGCTCAAAGTCGATAAAGATGGTTTAGATACTTTAGACCGCCGTTATCTATCGATGTTATTAGAACGTTTTGATGGTGGCCCTGCTGGTGTTGAAGCGTTGGCTGCTGCCATGGCAGAAGATTCTGGTACGCTGGAAGATGTGATTGAACCATATTTGATTCAGCAAGGTTATGTGATGCGTACTGCACGTGGCCGTATTGCCACCAATATGGCCTATTTACAGTTTGGATTGACACCACCTGAGCCAAAAGAAAAGTGATTCAAAAAGCAGCTTAGGCTGCTTTTTTATTGAATATAGATTTCAAATTTTGAATAAGAGAATCTACTACAATGTTTAGAGCTTTGAAACTATCAGCAATACCTTCTTTATCAATTACCGCGGTAATACACATGATTTGTAGCTGAGTGAGATAACGCTCAAATTCGTCCCATTCAGATACTAATTCATGATCTTCCTCTACTAACATTTTTAAATAAGTACTAATACGAGCTATTAAAGGGAATATATCATCTTCTAAACTCTTTAATTCTGAACGCATATCTTCGTATTCATTATTTTTGAACCAGTCTTTCACATCATTTAGTACTAAAGCTACAGAGCCTAACAATGTAATGTATTTATGCACTAATGGTTTCAATACAGCAAGATCGTCTATTAACTTAAGTTTCCAACCTCTATAAAATTCTTCTTGTAATTCAACTCTTTTTAAATTTTCTTGACTTTCTATAAGTTGTTTAGTCATATTTCTATGAGATTCTGCTGCTTCTTTAATATCTTCACTTACTACTTTAAAAGATAGTTCTGTGAGTTGAAAACTCTTACGTCCATACCAATAAGCAAGCCAAGTTGCGAAACTACCTAAAATAAGCGCAATAATGACAGATAAAGTAAATGATGAAATTGCTGTCGTATCTGTCGAATGATTGAGATCAAGCTCCATCTTTCTATTTGGATTCTCTACAACACTTGCCGTTTGATCAAAAGGCTGCTGTGGCACTGTCCATGGCAATTGAAATCATCACTGCATTATTATTCTGCTCTGCCACAATTCCCCCATTTCATTTCAATAAATTTTTATTATTGATATTCTAAAAATTTTCAAACCATTACAAAAGAAAAAGCCAACTGACATGTCTAAATCAGTTGGCAAAAGCACAAAACAAAAAACTAAATAAAAAAATTACTTCTCTTTTTTCTTAAACTCCTAAAAGTCCGCTTTACGAATCATCGCGTGAATACCTTTGGTTTTATCTACCACTTGCGATACTTTAAAATCCGTTGCAGCACTTAAATATGCATAAGCAATTTCTTCTGAAATTCCGTATTCATTGACCAAAAAACGGATTGCTTCGCGTGTCGATTTACGCATGGCTTCGTCTAAGTCTTCATCTAAACCTAGAGTAATCCACAACTCATCATTTTCGCCCAAAGGTTGCGTTAATGATTGTCGCGGAATCTTGTCCTGATCTATTTTTGATATTTGTTTTTATTTTGTCTTATTGATAATTTTGATACCTTTAGCATATAGAAAATAAATAAGGGTACATAATTTTACAATGTAAAAGTATTCATAAAGCTCTTTTAGAACAAGGTCTAACAAGCAATATACCTTAAAGGTATTATCATAATACTTAGAGAGTTTTGGTCAAATTTAAATCAATATGCAATCCTAGAGAATCACTTTAACCATTTAAAATTCTTAAGGTTCTCCCCAAGTATGAATATGTATAAGCAGATTTCCCTTTGTCTTCCTCTTCTTTTCTGTAGCCAACTCAGTCTGGCCGACTGGATTGATGATTCTGTACAAACGGCTGAAGCGCACACCATAAAATTACGCCAGCATATTCATCAATATCCTGAGCTGGGGAATATGGAATTTAAAACCTCGGAACTGGTTCAAAAAGAATTAAAATCCTATGGGATTGAAGTACGAAAAGGTTATGCCAAAACGGGTGTGATCGGTGTACTAAAAGGTGGTAAACCCGGCCCGGTCATGGCATTGCGTGCAGATATGGATGCATTACCAATTAAGGAAACTGCACCGGTATCATTCGCCAGCAAACAAAAAGCCATTTATCAGGGCAAAGAATCTTATGTGATGCATGCCTGTGGTCATGATGCGCATACCGCCATGTTACTGGGTGCAGCCAAAGTTCTGGCCGCCAACAAAGATAAAATTGCAGGAACGGTGGTATTTGTGTTCCAGCCAGCCGAAGAAGGTGGTGCAGATATTGATAACTTTACCCAAGGCGATCAGATTGGTTCGCGTAAAATGATTGCGGACGGCGCCCTGAAAAATCCAAAACCTGAAGTCATTTTCGGTATGCATGTCATGGCCGGTATGCCAAGTGGCAATATCTTCTACAAAGATGGCGCCATTTTAAACAGTGCCGATCATTTACGCATCCAGGTCAATGGAAGTCAGGTTCATGGTTCGATGCCTTGGGCAGGAAAAGATCCAATTTATGCCTCTGCCCAGATGGTCACCAATCTGCAAAGTTTGATCAGCCGTAAAGCGGATCTGACCAAAGGAATGGGCGTGGTCAGTATTGGTAGCATTCAGGGTGGTACCACCGGTAACGTGATTCCAGATCAGGTCAATATGGTCGGGACTATTCGCTCCAATAGTGAAGACGTTCGTCAAGGCATTTTAAAAGACTTACCGAAGATGCTAGAACACAATGCAGCAGCCAACGATGTCAAGGTGAAAGTCGAAATTGCGCCTTATGCCCCGGTCACCACCAATGACAAAACTTTGACCAAGCTGATGCAACCGACCCTGGCCAAAGTCCATGGTGAAGATAAATTGCATGTCTTGGATAATAATGCCAGTGCGAGTGAAGACTTTGCTTACTATGGCCAGCTCATGCCATCCCTGTTTGTCTTTGTCGGTGCCACGCCGGCCGATCAAGATCCGGCTAAAGCCGCGCCAAACCATAATCCGAACTTTATTGTCGATGATGCGACCTTAAAAACCGGTGTCGAAAGTCATGTGCGCTTTATTCTGGATTATCCAAAAGTGGCTGAACAGGTTCAGGCCAACTGGAAACAGAACAATAAAGGTTAATTGCCTGCTATAAAAATGCGCGAGTTGATGAGCTCGCGCATTTCATCATCTTCTGCTGTTTTATAAATGAGCTATCAGGTGCTCTGCGCTTCCTCTTGACTATTTCTAGCCAGATTTGACATCTTGTGCCATTGGTCTCAAAACTCAAAATGCTAAACTTTGTCCCGCTAAATTGCTTGACTTTGGACAGGAATCCGGCAAATTCAAGGATTTTCCTCTCTCCAAAAAACAAGCAAAAATTTCGAACATCTGCATGGAACAAAACTATGGCGAATCATTTTGAATTCAATATCCGCGTATATATTGAAGATACTGATCTAGGTGGTATTGTCTACCATGCTAACCACATTCGCTATATGGAACGTACCCGTACCGAATGGCTGCGTGCTGCCGGAGTCAGTCATTACTGGCAACAGGCAGAATATAATTTTGTGGTACACAAAATTAATGTCAAATATATGCGCCCCATCCTGATGGATGATTTAATTACTGTTACTGCACGTGTGATTTCATGTAAAGCTTCATCATTTGTATTGCAACAAAATATTTATCGTGGTGAAATCATGCTTGCATCGGGTGAGGTTGAGTTGGCATGTATCAGTGCAGAGATGCGACCACGTCGACTCCCGGATGAAATACGCGAACTAATTCAAAAAGAATTGGAACAAGACTAAAAAATTTATTGGCACACGTAACAACTATGGCGACTCAGTTAGAATCATCTCTTCAAGTTTCAGATCTTATTTTACAAGCAAGCCCTGTCGTACAACTGGTGATGCTTTCTCTTCTGTTAGCCTCAATATATAGCTGGTATCTGATTGCCAGACTCTATATGAGTTATAAAAAAGCCCAGGCCGATGATGAACATTTCCAGAAAATCTTCTGGTCTGGCGCTGAACTGAATACCCTGTATAACAATGCCCAGCTCAATTCTAAACGCACTGGCCTTGAAGATATTTTCTATCAGGGTCTGGGTGAGTTCCTGAAACTGAAAAAACGCCATGCACCGACTGCCCAGTCCATTGAAGGAACAGAGCGTATTCTGCGTGTCGGCCTGAGCCGTGATCAAGGTCATCTGGAGCAAGGACTCGGTGCTTTGGCCAGTATTGGTTCGGTTGCACCTTATGTTGGTCTGTTCGGTACCGTCTGGGGCATCATGAACGCTTTTATTGGCCTGGCAGATGTCGATCAGGTGACGCTGGCGACGGTTGCACCTGGTATTGCTGAAGCCCTGATTGCAACTGCCATTGGCCTGTTCGCAGCTATTCCAGCGGTGTTGGCCTTTAACCATTTCACGGCCAAAGGTGAAACCGTTTACTCTGATCGTGCCCTGTTTGCCGAAGAAATGGTGGCACTGCTACAACGTCAGTCCGTGGGCATAACTCAGGACAAAGACTAATGGCGATTCAAGGTTCAGGACGCTTTCAGCGTATTAAAAAGCCACTGAAAAGTGACATGAATGTCGTACCTTATATTGATGTGATGCTGGTGCTTCTGGTGATCTTTATGGTCACCGCACCCATGATCACCAGTGGCATAAAGGTCGACCTACCTCAGGCCAATGGGCTACCGATTGAATCTAAAGATGCACCGACCATTGTCACCCTGAAAGAAGATGGTTCCTATTATTTAGAACATAAAAATCAGGCCACTGGCCCAGTTACGCTGGATGAATTGACTGCTGCCCTTGTTGAAGCGCAAACACAGGCACAAAATGACAATAAAGTGCTGAATGTCGTGATCAATGGCCACAATACCCGTCCTTATGGCGATGTCATGGCCTTAATGTCCAGCCTACAGGATGCCGGTTTATCTCAGGTCGGTTTACTGACCCAGCCATTAGAATAATGTATGAAAGATTATAAAAAACCACCATTTCAGAAAAAAGCCATCGCGATTGGATTCACCTTAGGAATCCATGCCGTGGCTTTGGTGGGTTTACTTTATCTTGGCATGAGTAAACCACCTGAACCGCCGAAGCAGATTAAAACGGTCCTGATCAAACCTGAGGACCTCAAACCGGTCACCCGAGAAGAAACGCCGTTTGAGGAAACTGCACATGAAAATGTCGCAGAAGAAATTACTCAAACAGCTGAACCTAGTCCTGAGCCTGCGCCAGTCATTCCGACAGCGGCGCCTGCCACACCTGCTGCTCCGCCTGCACCGAAAGTGGATACACAAAAAGCCCAGCAGGAACTCAAAGAGGTAGCGCAAGCCAAGGCTGTACAACAAGCTGCTGAAGCAGCGAAACGTGCCGAAGCTGCCGAACAGGCGAAACAGGCAGCAGCCAGAGCAAAAGCGGAGGCAGCACAAAAATCCAAGGCAGATGCCGAAGCTGCTCGTAAGGCTGAAATCGATGCACAGCGTAAAGCGGACGCTGCACAGAAAGCCAAATTAGATGCTCAGAAAAAAGCGGATTTGGCCGCCAAACAAAAAGCCGATGCCGCTGCGAAAGCCAAGGCAGATGCTGCTGCAAAGGCGAAAGCTGAAGCGGCAGCTAAAGCAAAAACTGACGCGGATGCAAAACGTAAGGCAGATGCGGAGGCGAAACGTAAAGCTGATGCGGATGCAAAAGCCAAAGCTGAGGCGGATGCAAAAGCCAAAGCTGAGGCGACAGCTAAAGCAAAAGCTGAGGCGACAGCTAAAGCAAAAGCTGAGGCGGATGCAAAACGTAAGGCGGATGCCGATGCAAAAGCCAAAAACGATGCTGCTGCAAAGGCAAAAGCAGACGCGGATGCAAAACGTAAGGCAGATGCCGATGCAAAAGCCAAAGCTGAGGCAGATGCCAAGGCTTCAGCAGCCAAACAGGCCGCTGAAGAAGCTGCTCAGAAAAAAGCGGAATCAAAACGGATTGCGTCTACTGCAAAACGTGATTTCGAAAATAAAATTAAACGTGCTTGGGATACCCCAGTGGGATCGTCAGGTCAGCGCGCTACTGCTCGTGTGACCTTGAATGACAATGGCGGTGTGGTTTCTGTCATCGTGAACTCAAGTGATGCAGACATGAAAGCCAGTGTCGAAGCTGCGGTGCGGGCTGCTGCGCCGTATCCGATGCCTTCAGATCCAGATGCACGCCGAGAAGCACGAAGTTTTACATCAACCTTTACCGCACAATAAAAACCAAGCCATCACACATTATTGAGGTGATGGCTTTGATTTTTTCAGCTAAACTTCACTTTAATATGATTAAATAATATTCATTTTTCACAGTGTCATAACAGTTTGGTCATAAAATCCTGGTTTTATTCTATTAAATCCATGCGATGATGTAGCCCAAGCTACCTATACAATAAATCCGTTGATTTGAGTAAATAACGAATGATGGAAAAGACTCGCAAACACCTACTCTGCCTCGCAATCATTGGCGCTTTAAGTCCTGTATTGGCAACTCAGTCCTATGCCCAGTTGCATCTGGAAATTACCAAGGCACCTGAGGCAGCACCTAAAATCGCCATTGTGCCATTCAGTCAGGATCAGAGCATCTATCCTATTGTTGAAAATGACTTGAATCGTTCAGGCAGATTTACCAGTGCTTCAAAAAACCTGCCTGCGACTGCCACATTAAATAACCCGAATGCAGAAGCTTGGGCATCCGCTGGCGTTCCCTATGTCGTGACCGGTTCATCAAAAACCACAGCGGATGGTTCTTTTGAAATCCAGTATCAGTTATACGATATCGAAAAAAAACAATATCTATTAAATGAATTACTAACTGTTCCAGCCTCACGTACCCGTCAGGCAGCGCATATGATCAGTGATGCCATCTATCAGGCATTAACTGGCATTCCAGGTGATTTTACTGGACGTATTGCTTATGTACTGCGTAATCCAGCAACACCAGAACAACGTTATACCTTGCAAATTGCTGATACCGATGGCGAACAGCCAAAAACAATTTTGACTTCGCGTGATCCGATTCTTTCTCCAGCCTGGACACCGGATGCCAAAAAAATTGCTTATGTCTCGTTTGAAACCAAACGTCCGGCAATTTATGTACAGGATCTGGCCACAGGACAACGCGAAAAACTGGCCAGTTTCCGTGGCTTAAATGGCGCACCAAGTTTCTCTCCAGATGGCAAGAGCATGCTGTTTACTGCATCCATGCATGGCAATCCGGAAATCTATCAGATGAATCTGGAAACACGTCAATTACAACGTATGACCAATGACAGTGCGATCGATACCGAAGCACGTTATGCTCCAGATGGAAAATCCTTTATCTTTACTTCTGATCGTGGTGGATCTCCACAGATTTATCGCCATGATCTCGCTTCAAGTAGCAATAAACGTCTGACCTTCCGTGGTGCATTTAATGCACGTGGTACGCTGAGCGCAGATGGCAAGAAACTTGCATTGGTTCATCGTCCAAGCGGCAGTAACTATCGGGTTGCCGTTCAAGACATGAACTCTGGTGTAAATAATATTCTGACGCCAACAACTCTAGACGAATCACCAAGTTTCTCGCCAAATGGCCAGATGGTGGTGTATGCCACACGTGAAGGCGCGCGCGGACTTCTGTCGATCATGTCACTAGATGGTCGTTTCCGTATGAACTTGCCAAGTGAAACGGGCGAAGTCCGTGAACCGGCTTGGGCACCAAAATAACATTGGTATCTGTATAAACCTTTTACCCCATAATCAAACTTCATGGAGATGAAGATGAACAAAGTAAAATTATTTGCCTTACCACTTTTAGCAGCAGCTGTCGTCATGACAGGTTGTGCGAGTCGTAAGCCTGCCGCTGAAGTTCAAACCGGCGGTTTAGATACAACCAGCTCAACCACAGTGGATACGCAAGGTCTGAGTGAAGATGCTGCATTAAATGCACAAAACATGGCGGGTGCATCGGCAAAGGGTGTCACTGCGGAAAACAAGGCTTTCTTGGCAAAACGTGTCGTACATTTTGACTATGACAGTACTGAACTCAGCAATGAAGATCTTCGTACCCTACAAGCACATGCACAGTTCCTGATGGCCAATGCCAACTCACGTGTCGCACTCACCGGTCACACCGATGAACGTGGTACCCGTGAATACAACATGGCGCTTGGTGAGCGTCGTGCCAAAGCTGTTGAAAGCTTCCTGGTGACTACTGGTGTAAATGCTGCTCAATTAGAAGCCGTCAGCTATGGTAAGGAAATGCCAATCAATCCAGGTCATGATGAAAATGCCTGGAAAGAAAACCGCCGTGTTGAAATTAATTATGAAGCGGTACCACCATTGTTGAAATAATTTTCAATGCTGGCGTATCAAATAAAAAGCACTCATGATTGAGTGCTTTTTATTGGGTTGAATGAACAAATCTGTTTATTCTACGGTCTGGCCTGGTTCAACTGCTTGCATCGATTCAATCAGGTCGTGTTTATTGAATTGTTTGTACTCTGGTTTTGCTTCATAATCCCGCCAGGCTTCTTTCATCTTGTCTTCAGAGATATCATCTAAAGTAATGCCTTCACTTGGCGTTGGAGTCGCATCAAACTTTAATGTTGTCATATCTGTGCTCCTATTCTCAATTTTCCCTTGCATTCAACATAGCACTTTCCACAGGAGTTGCAAGGGCAAAATCGATACAAATAATCCAGTTTGATTTTTCTTTTAGTACGTTCTCATCTAAAATATAGCCGCATATCGTTTTGATCATTTTTTCCCGATTTAAGTCTTGGAGTTTTCCCTTATGTCATACCGCACCTTATCCCAGTTTTTACAGCAACAAAGCGGGAATCTCACACCTGAACTTGCACAAGTTATTGTAACGATTGCAAACACTTGCAAGGACATCGATCTGTTGCTGCAAAAAGGTGCTTTAGCGGGTGTATTGGGAAGTGCACAGCATGAAAATGTTCAAGGCGAAGAGCAAAAGAAACTGGATGTCATTTCCAATGATTATCTGATTGATGCTTTACAGCAACATCCGCATGTTGGTGGTTTGGCTTCAGAAGAACTGGATGAATTCACCCCTGCACAAGAAAATGGTCAATTTCTGGTCTTGTTCGATCCACTCGATGGTTCAAGTAATATCGACATCAATATGTGTGTCGGTACGATTTTCTCGATTCTTCCTGCGAAAAATGCCGTGACTCAGGCCGAAGACTTTATGCAAGCCGGTGTCAATCAAGTGGCTGCAGGTTATGTACTGTATGGTCCATCGACCATGATGGCATTGACTGTCGGTGCAGGCGTAGTGTTCTTTACCTTTGACCCGGAAACTCAAGAATTCCTGCTAACTTCTGAAGCGATTCAAGTCGCTGCAGATACCAAAGAATATGCGATCAATGCCTCGAATCAACGCCACTGGGAAGCACCAGTACAACGTTATATCGATGAATTATTGGCAGGCAAAACCGGTCCTCGTGAAAAAGATTTCAATATGCGCTGGGTTGCCTGTATGGTGGGCGATATTCACCGTATTCTTTGTCGTAGCGGTATCTTCATGTATCCATACGACTTTAAAGATCCGGCTAAAGCTGGTCGTCTGCGTTTAATGTATGAAGCCAACCCAATGAGTATGCTCATGGAGCAGGCTGGCGGCGCATCCACCACAGGCCGTGTCCGTATTCTGGAGATCGAACCAACTGATCTACATCAACGTGTGCCAGTGATTATCGGTTCTAAAAACGAAGTTGATCTTGTGACCAGCTATCATAACTAATTTTTTATAGCGGTAGCCGATATTGAATCGGCTACCGTGGATTATATCTCCCATGCCAACTTTTTTTCTTGATTCAAAAGACAATCCAAAAATTAAACACTTACGTGGTTTGATTGAACAAAACACCTATCGTAAAAAACAGGGGCAAACTGTGCTGGAAGGCACGCATCTGTCTCTCGCCTGGCTGCATGAAAACCGTAAAATTGATTCGATTTTTACCACTGAACATGCACTTTCGCATCCTGATTTCGAGAAAATTCTCGCAAAATACACAGGGATGGTCTTTGTTCTAAGCGAATCTTTATACAAAGATTTAAGCACCTTAGGAACGTCTTTAGCCTGTTTAGCTGTGGTCACTTTACCGACAGCAAATTATGCACTGGATTTTAAAGCCGACACTTTAATTCTGGAAAATGTACAGGATCCGGGTAATGTTGGTACCCTGCTTCGCTCTGCAGCAGCAGCCGGTATTGAACAGATTGTCTGCACCAAAGGTTCTGCCTCACTTTGGTCACCACGAGTATTACGTGCCGGTATGGGTGCGCACTTCACGCTGCAAACTTTTGAAAATATTGCACTTGAACAAATTCTTGAGCAATTTCAAATTCCTGTATACGTCACCAGCTCACATCGTGCCGAAAGTCTGTACTCAAAAGATTTAGGTAAACCTTGCGTATGGATCTTGGGCAATGAAGGTCAAGGCGTTTCTGATTATGCAATGCAACACGCAGAAGCTGTCAGTATTCCGCAGCCGGGTGGTCAGGAATCCTTAAATGTTGCGATTGCAGGATCGATCTGTTTCTTTGAAATGGTACGTCAACGTATCTAATTAGGGATTTAGGTTACAGTGTTTTAATTCGGCCCTGTCCGTTTATAAAATAGATTACACTACAAAAATAATAAACTTAATTGTCAACCAAACCATAATTCCCAACGTTATATGATTATGAACTTGGGAATCATGGTGGGTGTCCAATGACAGGATTTTCCATCTCTATGGATTTAGCACCAAAACAGTTGCAATCACACGATGTAAGTATTCTGAAGAGTACGGCTGAAGCACGTCTGAAGAATTTTATGCAAGATGTGACTGGACGCGCCTTGGTGATGATGGAAAGTGCAACTCAAGGTCATCATGGTATTGCCATGGATCTGGTTCAGGAAGCTTTCATTTCCTTACATAAATCCTATGCGGAAAAAAGTACTGAAGAATGGTATCCCCTATTTTATACAATTCTGAACAACAAATTACAGGATTGGCGTCGTAAAGAAGCACGGCGTGGTCAGATGTTTTCATTTTTTAAGAAAGTCAGTCTGGATGATGACGAAATTGAACTTGAGGATATCGTGGACGAAGCTACACCGACGCCTTTGGACTTTCTGGATCAGGCAGTGACAGCTGAAGAAATCCAGGAAGCCATTGCCAAACTACCTGTACGTCAGCAGCAGGCATTTATGCTGAGAGCTTGGGAAGGATTTGATACGCATACCACCGCACAAATTATGGACTGCTCAGAAGGCAGTGTAAAAACTCATTATCACCGTGCTATTCAAGGCTTACGTGCCTCTTTGGCACATTTAAATCCATATCTGGGAGGGTCATCCGAATGAATCAAGATGATTTCTTAAAACAAGTAACTTCCAAACTCGATGGACTGGCACAACAACATAAACACAAACCTGTTGTCATGCACCATGTTCTTGAAGAAATTCAGGATTCTAAACATTCACGTTTTGCATTTTTAAAAATGTCAGGTTTTGCCTTGGCAGCAGCAATTGCAGGTGTTGTGGTATTACCCAATATTTCTAGCCACAATGAGCCGCAAACCCAAATGGTGTCAGTACCGAAACTGTCCCCACAAATGCTTGAAGATTTAGAAATGCTAATGGTTCTAGGTGAGGACAAAGTTCCACATGGCAGCTAAAAGATTGGCAATTGCTTTTTGTGCATTCAGTTTTCTGCAAACCAGTTTTGCAGGATTTGAACGTTTTTGGATCTTTTCTAAAGATGCAAATACTCAGGTTTCCGATACCTGGGATAGTCTTTCTGATTCCGAACAGTTGGCACTTATTAAACGCTATCAGTCCCTCAAGGAAATTCCAGAACAGCAGAGCGTCAGCTTACAACAGCGTATGGACTGGTTTACCCAGCTTCCTGAGGTTGAAAAACAAAGAATGCGTGAGACTTGGCAAATGATGAGCAGTCAGGAACGTCGAGAACTTGGCTTACGCATGCAAAATGCCAAACCTGAAGAACGACTTGCCATTCGGGAAGAGTACATTCTCAAATACCAGCAAACGACTCAACCACCCTCTAGCTCGCATTAAGCGACCCATATAAAAAGCCTCCAAATAGATAATGCCAGTCAGTTAAACAATTGACTGGCATTTTCTTTTTTAAATTCATGATCATATTTGCCAGGTGGAAAAGTCATCCGCAACTGTTGGATGCATGAGGTGTATTGCTCCGCAAGATGCCTTCCTTGTGAAACTCCGCTTCTCATTTGAGCAAAACCAAAGTCACAAATGATATGACAAATATTTGATTTAAAACCTTAAGACTCCATCGTGAACCACTAAAAAGTTAAAGCGTCTATTTCTAAACTCCTTAACTGATCAGCATTCTTCCAAATGGAGGCTTTTGAATTTTCCAATTAGGTTTTATTTTCTTAGACGGCGATAAGCGACCAGCCCAAATAATCCGAATAGTCCCCAAATTCCGAATGAGCCACCACCACTTGATGACGTATTGGCATTTTTTACCGTATTTCGTAGCAGGATCGTTGCTGTTTCAGACATTTTTTCATCTGCATCAAAAATCGTATACTGCATGCTGTAATCTGCCTGACTTAAGTTATTTCTCACACTAAATGTCAGCTTTCCACCATAGCAGGTCTCGCGCTGATAAGTATCAGGACAAGGGCCTTGTCGCTCTGCATTAAGAGAAACTCCGGCAGGAATCTTCACAATACGAATTGGAATCTCTTTTCCCTCTTTATCCTGATAAAAAGCCGACTTTCCTGAAGGTAGAGGCCCATCACCATCATCACTATCATTTTCAAGTGGATTCACAGTCACTGTCAGATTATTCTCTGGGCTAATCCAATATTCATCACTCTTGGCAATCGGTGCAATATTGTTAAAAGCTGCTTTTAAAATTCCAGCACTGCTGATCCCCGTGGCCTTATCTTTGAGAGTATAGCTACAGAATTCCATATCTGTTGCCTTGGTCATTTTCCCATCGGTACGATACATCATGATCCGGTTGAGATCAGGCTTCCATTCACACTTAAGATTGGGGTCATTCGGATCACCCTTCACACTGGTCGAACTACCGGTACCAATTAACTCACCTACTCCTAAAGACTTAACACTAATATCATAATTTTGTGCATTCAAGACTTTGGTTTGAACCGTATTGCCCATCAAGGTTTCCTGAGGCATGGCCAGCACAAAGGGATTGACATAAATTGCACGGTATTGCTGATATTGCTTGGTATATTTAAGTAAATCTTCGTATTCTTTTAACTCTTCCTTTAAACCAGGTATTTCCTCTGCTGGCGTATTCTTATTTGCAATAATACTTTTGATGTCAGTTATATTGTCCTGATAAAAATTATTCAAATCGACCAAGCTGCTATTTTTCAGATCTGTGATATCTGCTGCGGTCAGACGTCGGATTTCGATTGAACCGATTTCACAGCTATTTTTTGCATCTGGATTTAAGGTAAGAGTAGATCCCACCACCCGATCAATGCCACGTTGATCCTGTTCAGCACAGCCACTTACCCCCACATCTACCAAATCTGTAGCTGTTCCATTATCACGTGGGTAATACATGCCTAGAAAACGGTTATCAATTGCAGGCTCAATATAAGCTGTTAATAAGTTGTTTATCGTGCTGTTAGAAACGTCAAGATTGTTTGAAGTTTCATCCGCATCTAACTCTGGCAATACACAACGTGATAGTCCAGTGGTTTGTATGGCATTTTTAACAGTAGTAAATACGACGCTTTGCTCCTTAGTCGGATTCCCCTGATTTAAGGCATATTCACAAGATAAGCCCTGATTAAATGCTAAAACATTAAAATAGAAATATTTAGAACCTGTTTTGTCATAAAATAAAGTAGATTGAGCTGCATTCTCAACAATAGTATTACTTAAGGCAGTTAAACTGGAAAAGGCACTGAGAGGGCGATTAGCTTGATTGGTCATACGCAAAATATGTCCTGTCTGACTCGCAGTATTTTTGGCAATGGTAGAATTATTCAACTCTACGGTTGCATAACCACAAAAATCAAGAATGCTGGCCGTATTTTCTGACCCATTTTTAACAATACTACTAGAAATAACTTTTACATTGGTTTGAGTCGTCCCTAAATTCCCCTGGCAATCCATAGCCAGCACACTACCATATGAACTTGCCTTATTTTGGTGAAGCAGCGAATCCTGGATGATCACACTCCTTTCGGTATTCATCGCCACCGTATAAATAGCCCCCCCTTCTGCATCTGCCCGAGAATTTACGATTTCACTGCTATTAATGCTTAAGGGGCCCGCGATATAAAAGGTACCGCCATTGCCCTTATCCTGTGTATTTTTTGCCGCATAACCATCTTTTAAGATGAGATGATAGACTTCCAGACTGGATTGACTGGCTATACTGTTAAAGAGACGGGTTTTTCCCTGACCTGAAATCGTGGTTTTTAAAGCATCACGGGTTGGGTATAAATTCGTAATCGGACTACGACTGGTATAACTAAAGGGCGTTTTTCCATAAATTTTGAGCGCGGACTCAATGACAAGTTCGCTGTCTAATTTGTATTCACCCGCTTCAAGCTGAATCACGTCTGGGGCTGAACCATCCAGCCGAAGCGTACGGCCGACGTTACATCCACCATAGGATTTATCTAGTTTTGCAGTTTTAATCGCTTCTCGCAAAGAGCAGGCATTACTGTTCTCTCCGTCTTCATCCACCAAAGTGGTGACATAGATGGTTTTATCTTCGGCTGCCATCAAACTCATGGCAGATAAAATCATGGCCGCAAGCAGTCCTTTTTTATAATTTTTCATGATTTTTCCTTAATCTTTTAATTCACGGCGCAAACCCATTAACCCAATTAAAATCAGTAGCCCACCAAAGCCCCATGCACCACCTGAAGTTTTGACTGATTTGTCTTCCATTTCATTTTTTGGCTCCTGCACGATTTGAGTGGTAATGGTCAGATAAGGTTTACTTTTATTAAATCGCGTGGATGTGGTTACCACTTGCAGCTCGAAGATATCTGCCCCATGCCAAGTCGAATCTGGGGTATACACCACATTGCCATGAATATCGATACGTGTTTTACCTTTGGATTCTGTTTTAGTTTGCACAACTTTCAAACATCCATCTTGCCAAGGCTCACCTGTCGGCTGTTGACCAACTATGACATTGCATTGTTCTTTTGGAATTAAATCACTATCACCCAAAAAGGATTCAATTGAAAATTTGGCAATTTCACCTTTTAACAGGTCTTGTCCAACCAGACTCCCTGAGGTTGGCACAGTGATTTCAATCGCACCACGGTCACAGAACAGATTATCCATTAAACGGTTGATACCACGCTGGTCAGCAGCTTCACATGCCACTGTCGGGGCTGCAAGATTAAGCGCTGTACCTCTATTTACAATAGATGAGTCGCTGACCTGATTATGACTTAATAAAATACGTGGACGCATATAACCAAGAAATTGCCCTTTAGCAACGCTGTATGGACAAAGTATGGCTGTGCTATTTTCACTCAAGGTTTGACAAACACCTTCACTCTTATTTGAAGCTTCGGCTAAGATTTGTGTACCATTCCAAAGCTCATTTGGAGCAACAGCATCCCCTGTACCGCAGGACACAGTCAGCAGATTGTTTTGAATCAGGGTTTTATCGCCGTTTTCAATTTGGCAGTCCTGTGCACCATTTCTTAAAATAATACTATTTGCCACATAAGCCCTGCCAGCCGGCGCATAGATACGTAAAGCAGTATTTTCATTATCAACCATGGTGAAATTATTCAATCCCATCCCGTCCAGGACATTAATGAGTACACCCTTATTTTTTAGTATCGTACTACTTAATATTTCCCCACTAATACCTTGATCTTTACTGGAGTCAGCAAACTGTCCCGCGCTATAAATATTGGTCGCTGAATTATCCAGTGTCTGGTTATTTTTAAGTACACTTTGATAAATGAGGAAAGCAGGTAGCTCGCTATACAGGATCCCGCCTCGTTGGGCTTTATTATTTTCGATCAGACTATTTTTAATTTGTGCACGGCTTGTTAAGTTCTGTCCAAACTTGCCAGCATTATAAATTGCCCCACCCAAGTTGGCAGCAGCATTAAATAGACGGTTATATTCTAGAATTAGCTGACCTTTATTATAAATTAGGCCACCTTATTCAGCACAACTGGTTTTACCACAGCCTTCAAGATCCAGTTCTTTCAAATTTAACTGAACCAATGTATCTGTACTGTTGATCCGGAAAAGATTATCGATACCTTTCATTTGAATATGAGCATTATGCAAACCTAATGCTTTTTCATCCGTACTGAATTCACCATCACTTTCTGCGACCGCACGGATGGTAAGAGATTTTTTAATCGCAATATGCTGGTTCAACACATAGGTATTTTTTTCTTTTAAAATAATGGTACTGGATGAGTTCTCCCCACCACACCCCATAAAACCTGATTTAGCTAAGCCACGGTTAACATACTCAACAGCTTCTCGAAGTGAACATTCCTTGTCATCTTTTTCAATATCTTCTGTAGTGGTTACAATAATATCTGCACTATACGACTGCCCCGCTATACATAGCAAAGCTATGCCTATGCTCTTCTTGAGCATAACCTTCTCCTTAATTTTTATTTCTTTCTTTTTCTTCTAAAGTTGCAGAATCCTTGCAACAGCGAATTATTTTGCCTTACTGTGGCATAGACTGAGTAATTACTCAAGAATTTTTATGATTTACCGATATTCGTCAATCAAGGCATATATCTGCCGCAGATTGGCATTGCTGACTTTCAGCTTTTCTCCTTTAAGCAATTGAATTATCTGCTCTAATCTTTGAAGCAGCACTGAAGTTTGATGTGGCCCATGGCTTAATAGATAGTCAAAGATTTGAGGGTCTAAATGGATCCCACGACGATCGAGTACCGAGGAAACCAGCGCATAGCGATCAGCATACAAACTGCCACTCGGAACACGGGTACTGACCGCCTGCGTAAGACGGGATTGTAAATCTGGCAATTCAAGTTTGAGTTCGATAGGCGCAAAACGTGACGAAAACACCAACTGTCCACCACCTTCATTATTATAATTAATCAAGTGAAAGACGGCGCGTTGCCAATGGGGTACGCCACTAATCGCTTCGATATCATCAAGTGCCACCAGATCAAAACGATCTAGAGAAGTAATCGCCTCTGTCGGTGCATCTAAAAGCTCAAGCAAAGATACCTGAATTGCAGATTTACCCACTTCCAGATAAGAGTCACAGATGGCAGACAACAAATGACTTTTACCTGTACCGGCTCCCCCATAGACATAAAAACGGTTGATCAGGCCTGCATGTAGTTGACGGACAGCATCAATGACATGCCCCCAACCCGGCCCTGAAAAATCACTGATTCGGGCATCGAGCTGAGGTTCTATATCTAACTGCAATTGACGCATATGATTTTTTAGCCTTATGAGTCTTTACCATGAGGATCGTGAATTTTACTGGATTTCTCTTCCTCTTGCAGGGGTTTTACTCTTGGCCTTTTCATTTCAATATCAACATCTAAATCTGCTGTTTCAATATTGATTGAACCGGTAGAAGCATCTTGCATGACAACAGCCCGATCACCATAAAATGGCGTATGTTCATAATACTCACGGATATGCCGCAGTAGTACCACAATCACGGCTGCTACCGGTAAGGCAATCAGCATGCCCAAGAAACCGGCCAGTTGCGCACCTGCCAGAACTGCAAATACTACAGCTACAGGAGAAAGACCGATTTTATCACCCAACAGGAATGGTTGTAGAATATAGCCTTCGACTGCCTGCCCGACCATAAACACAATCCCGACCAATACCAGTTGCCACCAGTCGATTCCAAATTGGAAAAAGGTTGCAATGACTGCGGCAATAATTCCAACCGCAAAACCAAGATACGGAATGATACTGCACAATCCGGCAATCATCCCGATGATCAAGCCAATTTCCAAGCCAATGAGTTGGAGTCCCACTGCATAAACCACGCCTAGCAGAACCATGACCAGGAACTGACCTTTGACAAAGGCACCTAAGACACTATGACATTCACTCACAATATTTAAGGTTATTTTTTCATAAGGACGGGGAATTAGACGATGTAAGCTCCCCAGCATACGATCCCAATCCAGCAAGAAATAAAAGGCAATAATCGGAATCAGGACAATCGTGCCACCAATCTGGATAAAATTCAGACCAGATTGTGCCAGTTTCAGCAGCATTGCCTGAATACTGTCCGCACTATAATTGGTCTGGACATAGTCCATTACTACTGAGGAAATCTGATCGGTATCGATCTCCATCGGGACCAGATTAAAGCTATCGGAAAGCCAAGGTAGGAACGTGTAATTGATCCAGTGAATCCCGGCCGGAATGCTATCACGCGCATACATCAGCTGCTGCCAGACCAGTGGCACCAGATACCACATGACTAATGTAACCACGATCCCAATCCCGATAAATACAATACTGATCGAGAGCCATCGAGCCAGCCCAATGCGGTGCAAAACATCGACCAAGGGACTAAATAAATAAGCAATTAGAAAAGCTGCCACAAAAGGAACCACAACTGGTTTAAGCAGATATAAAACCCAAAGTATCAATGCTATACCAGCAAGTATAAGAATGCGCCGTAAAGTACGATCGACCATAGAATCTTACCTTTTCTCTATTAATCATTCTAAAAATTAAAATATTTTAATAAAGATAGCATTTTAGGCCACAAATACCATAAGAGTTTTACATATTCAGGTTATAATCGCACCCGCGAATGCGGAGACTTCATTATGAGCAACTCAACTTCTACCCCAAACACTGGTTTAAGCTACAAAGATGCAGGTGTCGACATTGAGGCGGGCGACGCGTTAGTCGATCGTATCAAATCTGTCGCTAAGCGTACCTCACGTCCCGAAGTTATGGGAGGTTTAGGTGGCTTTGGTGCACTTTGTAAAATTCCTAAAGGTTATGAAGAACCTGTTCTCGTATCTGGCACAGATGGTGTTGGTACAAAATTACGTCTGGCACTGAATTTGAACCGTCATGACACAATTGGTCAAGACCTGGTTGCAATGTGCGTGAATGACCTTCTTGTCTGTGGTGCTGAACCACTGTTTTTCCTTGATTATTATGCAACTGGTCACTTAAATGTTGATGTTGCTGCAAATGTAGTCACTGGCATTGGCGCTGGTTGTGAACTTGCTGGCTGTGCATTAGTTGGCGGTGAAACTGCTGAAATGCCAGGCATGTATGAAGGCGAAGATTACGATCTTGCAGGTTTCTGTGTCGGTGTTGTTGAGCAAAGCAAAATTATTGATGGCTCTAAAGTCAAAGCGGGTGACATTTTAATTGGTGTGGCCTCTTCAGGTGCGCACTCAAACGGCTACTCACTGCTTCGTAAAATCTTAGACGTGAAAAACGTTGACCTGAATCAAATCGTCGATGGTCGCCCACTTGCAGATGTTGCACTGGAACCGACACGCATTTATGTCAAACCAATTCTTGAACTGTTAAAACACGTTGATGTCCATGCGATGGCGCACATCACCGGTGGCGGTTTGCCAGGTAACTTACCTCGCGTCCTTCCAAATGGTGCTCAAGCGCTTGTGAATGAATCTTCTTGGGAATGGCCTGAGCTATTCAAACTTCTACAACGTGAAGGCGGTGTAGAGCAGTTTGAAATGTATCGTACCTTTAACTGTGGCGTCGGCATGGTGCTTGTGGTTGATGCAAATGAAGCTGACAAAACTGTTGAATTACTCAACGGTCTTGGTGAGAAAGCATGGACAATGGGTCAGATTCAAGACAATGCTGAATCGGTTGCAGGTGCAGACGAAAAAATTCGTGTGATCTTCGCATAATTTCGCATGATTAAAATTGCTGTACTTGTTTCAGGTAGCGGATCAAATCTACAAGCCTTGATTGATGCCAATCTTTCAGGGCAAATTGTGGGCGTGATTTCCAATAAACCTGAAGCCTTTGCTTTAACGCGTGCGCAACAAGCAGGAATTCAAACTGCAGTTATTGAACACAGGCAATATCCAAACCGAGAAGCGTTTGATGATGTGATGCATCAGCAACTGCTGGACTGGGATGCGGATCTGGTGGTACTTGCCGGCTTTATGCGAATTTTAAGTGAAAAATTTGTAAAAGCCTGGGAGGGGAAAATGTTGAACATTCACCCTTCTCTATTGCCTTATTACAAAGGCATGCATACCCATCAGCGTGTACTCAATACCGGTGATGTTCTGCACGGCTGTACGGTGCATTATGTCACGGCTGAACTTGACGCAGGCCAAGCGCTTGCTCAAGGTGTGCTCAAGGTTTCTCACCACGATACGGTAGACAGTTTGGCAATGCGTGTGCATAGCCTTGAACATGTAATCTATCCTCAAGTCGTAGAATGGATTTGTAGCGGTACCATTCAACACACTGAAGACGGTGTGCTATATCGAAACGAGAAAATGCAAGAACCTGTTCAATTCTGCAAGTTTTAACCTCATTTAAATATAAAAAAACGCATCCTCGGATGCGTTTTTTATATTCTCTTTTTAATGATTCAAACAGATTGTTGCTGAATCAATTGCTTTACTAAGTCCGCTACCTGATCGGGTTGTTCCAATGGAAACATATGTCCTCCCTCTACCACGGTAAAAGGAATACCAAATTTCTTTTCGACCTGCTGCGGGAACTTGCGGGCCAGAAATGGACCTTGCTCAGCCACGACCAAATGTACCGGAACTTTCGGTTTCGCCTGAGGCAACCACCACAGTGAGGGATTGGTTCTAAACACGGCCACTTCATCCTTTTTAGGGATGGTGAGTTCTACTCCGCCCCGAATCGGATCATCTTGCAAAGCATGCTCAATATAGGCCTGGAAGCAATCGGCATCAAAGTCTTGATAAAAACCTTTAGGACGCAACAACGCTGCTGCCTGTTCACGTGAATCCCAATGATCACGACGGCGCTTGGACAGACCTGCCGGAGACATTCTGTCCAAAGCTTTTAAGCGCAAAGTTTTCGCAAGATGCAAGGCAAAGGCTTCTTTACCCATAATCATCGGCGGGTCCAGCATGATCATCTGCGAAAACAGTTCGGGACGCTGCAAGGTAGCCTGGAAAGTTAATACTGATCCTAGAGAATGTCCCAAACCAATCACCGGTCGACCTTTTGACTGACGCACAATACTGTCAATCACTTGCTGAGTCAGGCTTTTCCAATGGTTATCCACTGGATAACGTTTATCAGGCCCTAAGAGCGGCACATAGATAATATCGTAATCATCTTGCAGTCCATCAAACAGCTTTTGATAGACTTTCGATGGCACGCCATTGGCGTGCGCGAAATGAATCAATGGTTTCATTGCAATGTCGTACTGTTTTCTGACTGAAGTTTCTGCGCAACTGAAGTGGCAATTCCGTCACCAATCGATGAGCCCATGCGACCCAATACGGACTCAAATGGACTATATTCAATCGTATAATTCAAGGCTCTTTCAGTTTTAAGTTCGCGCTTCAAGGTGTTTAAACTTCCAATCCGATCTGCAATTCCTAATTTCACCGCCTGATCACCGGTCCAGAACAAACCAGAGAAAATCGTAGGATCGGTTGATTTCAGTTTATTACCACGCCCCTGTTTTACCGCATTAATAAAGTGACTATGCACATTATCCAAGACACCTTGTACATGGGCTTTTTGTGCAGGATCGACTGGTTGAGTCATCGACAGCAAGGCTTTATTGTCACCTGAAGTCATGGTGCGATCTTCAACACCAAGCTTTTGCAGCAAATTACTCACGCCATAATTTGGCATGATCACACCAATCGAACCGACTAAACTCGATGGATTGACAATAATCTCATCCGCAGCAGAAGCGATATAATAAGCACCCGAAGCACCGGTATCACCGATCACTGCATAGAGTTTTTTCTCGGGATACTGCTTTTTCAAATACTGAATTTCTTGCCAGATTTCATCGGACTGTACCGGTGAACCACCCGGCGAGTTGACATTCAGCACTACGGCTTTACTTTGTTTATTTTCAAAAGCTTTTTTCAGCGATTTAATCGTATTGCTACTGTTGACACTCTGCTTGTCGGCAGCAATCGTACCAATAATATCGACGACGGCAATATGAGCACCTGCGCCAGCGCTGGCATCTGAGGAAACTGAACTACAGCTCTTGCCGAGTGCCAAAATCACCACAAGCAGATAAGCAAAAGTCAGGAATTTAAAGAAAATTCCCCAACGGCGCGCACGGCGCTGCTCTTCAACCGAAGCTAAAACCGCTTTTTCCAGCAATTTCCATTCCGGACCAGTCGGTTGAACTGGCTGTTGCGTATTTTGTATTTGATTTTCAGGTTTTGGTGGCCAATCGGACATAAATAATCCAATAAATTGATTTATATTGAACCCATTATATACACTGAATCGGGTAATTCTGTCTAAACAAAACGTTTTCGCCTATAATAAATTTTGTTCTCTTTTTATTGTACTTAGACGAAATCAATGACCAAACAGGACTCACGGAATTCAGCTTACGGTTTACTCAAATACATTAGCCGCCAACCGCTTCCGGTTTCTCGATGGATGGCCCGTCTTCTGGCCTTTATTGTGAACAGTTTCAAAGTCACCAAAACTTCGGAAATCATTCGCCTCAATCTCGAGATCAGCCTTTCTGAACTGTCCAATGACGAACGTGAGCGTATTAACCGTGCTGCGGTTCGCAATGAATTAATGTCATATTTCGAGTTTTTTACCATTTGGGGCTCAACTAATCAGAAAAATATCAAACGGGTGCATCGCGTCATTGGCGAAGATCTACTGCATGATGCACTGGCACAAAATAAAGGCCTGGTGTTAATCGTGCCACATTTTGGTACCTGGGAAATCATGAATGCCTATGTCGCCCAGTTTACTTCCATGACCATTATGTATAAACCTGTAAAAAATCAGGCAGCGGATCAGTTTGTACGGGCTGCGCGTAGCCGCGAACAGGCACATCTGGTGCCGACCGATGAATCTGGCGTCCGTCAGATTTTTAAGGCCTTAAAACAAGGTGGCACCACCGTGATCTTGCCAGACCATACCCCAAATGTCGGTGGTGAATATATACCGTATTTTGGGGTGCCTTTGGCCACCAGTAATTTAAGTGCCAAGCTGATTCAAAAGACCAAAGCCCGCGCCCTGTTTCTATATGCCCTGCGGAATACCGAAGATGGTTTTGATATCTTCATCGAGGCAGTTGATGAGAAAATTTATAGTGGCAATGCCAATCAGGGCACGCAAGTCATTATCAATAGTATTGAAAATTTAATCCGTCGCCATCCTGAACATTATCACTGGAGCTATAAACGCTTTAATGCACATCAGGGCTTGGGCAATCTTTATACACTGGAGCATGAACAGGCTTTAGGCAAAGTAAATGCGTTAAGAACTCAGGAATTACATGAAGCTTCGCCCGCTCTAGAATCAGCGACTTAAAGGCTGACGATATAACCATTGCCATTGATGTCGTTCGGCTGAAAGTACCAGTTTTGAGTCTTGTTGCTGAAAGTGCAGACTACCCTGCTCTGCCGTATTCAGTAACGGAATATTGAGGGCTTTGAGCCGCTGCTGAGTCAATTGGCTCGGATGGCCATAACGGTTAAATTTCCCTGCCGAAACAATTGCCAGTTTAGGCTGTAAAACTTCTAAAAACTGATAGGCTGAGCTGTGCTGACTGCCATGATGTCCAAGCACCAGCACATCAACTTTAAGCTCAGGATAATCTTGGAGCAGCTGATACTCAGTCTCCCAACCCGCATCGCCCATGAGTAAAAAATTTTGATAAGGCCCCGCATTTTTAACTTGCAGATATACCACACAAGACCGTTCATTTTTATTGAAATGGGCTGTATTTAACTGCTGCTGCCGAGGTGCCAGAATTTTAAACTGAATATCTTCAGACCATTGCCACTGCTGACCTTGATGACAGAACTGAAAACGGGAGGAGTGCGCTATTTCAGGAATCTGATTGGACGATACCTCTTTAATTTTCAATTGATGTTTAATACTGTGATAAGCGCCACTATGATCTTGATCCAGATGGGTTAAAATCAGTTGATCCAGCTTACCCACACCTTGCACAGACAGAAATGGCAGAATCACCTGTCGACCGATACTAAATTTTTCTTCATCATAATAGCCACCCATATCGATCATCATGCTACGCGCTCCATCCCGAAGAAAAATTGCTTGTCCCTGCCCCACATCCAGAATAGAGAGCTGAAATGCATGCTGATTGAGCTGAGGAATACACAGCGGCACACAGGCAAGTGCCGTCCAGCTTTTGGGCAATAGGCCACGCGGTAAAAATACAATCATTAAGGCCAGAATACACAGCGCAATCATCCAGACATTCATCGCCACCGGAATCAGTTGTGGAGCAAACAGCCGATCAAGCAGATCCAGAAATGCCAGCAGCATGTGAATGAAAACATTATTCAATTGAAATACCACACTGGAAAGTGGCTCTGAAATAAAAAACAACAAAGCCGCCAGAATATCGACTGGAACTATTAGCAGCCCAATCCATGGAATCGCGACCAGGTTACTGAATGGGGTAATCCAGGCGATCTGCTTAAAAAACAGCATCATCAAGGGAAATAGTGCCAGAAAGATTTTCCATTGTGATTCCAGCAGCACTTTCAACGCAAAATATAGCCGTTGTAATAAGGTTTGTTCTATCTGACGCGGTTGCTGCTGAATGGTCTGATAGATTCGCAGCAAAACAAAACAGGCCCCATAAGACAGCCAGAACGCAGCCGACAAAATACTGAAAGGATCAAAGAGCAATAATAAGGCAGCACTCAGAATCAGTAATTTTAAAGCTTGCACATTTTGCCTGAGCAACAAGGTAAAGGTCACAATCACGCAGATCAATAAAGTGCGTAGCGCTGGAATTTCAAAGCCCACAAAGGCGCAGTACAGCAAGACACATAGTAAAAAAGGCAGGCTCAAAAAATACTGCCTTGGCCATTTCAGATAAATATGCGGCATAAATCTTGAAATCAGATATTGCAAAGTACCACAGACCATCAAGGCAAAGATCAGAACGTGCGGCCCGGAAATGGCTAATAAATGGCTCATACCAAAACGCTGGAATTGTCGCTCTGTCGCTGGATCTAACAGGCTTTCATCACCGCTTAATAAGGCCAATAACAAACCTTTATGCTGTACGGGTTGCCTGGCTACAAATTCTCTTAATGCCAGTCGCTGCCGCTCTACCCAAAGTAAAATTCGCGGACTTAAATTTTGCTGCTGGCGTAAATATTTGCCATGACCAAGCGCATAAAGTTGTTGCGGTTGTAACTCCTGAATGCTCTTGATTCGGAAACCGGCCATGATATTTTGCTGTAATGCCCACTTTTCAGCGTCAAAAGATCCGGGGGTGGCATAACTATGATGAGGTCGGATTTGGCCTTGAATTAAGTAATATCGTCCAAGTTCAAGGAGGTGCTGCTTTATCTGCGCATTTATCAAACTGGATTGAGTCACGGGTTCTTGGACAGGCAAAAAGCCCATCCATTTAACTGTACTGCCATCAGGGCTGAGCACATGCAGAGCTTGCTGGATATTCTGCTCACCAAGTTTATTCAGGTCTTTGATATGCACCACAATCTGTTTTTCGGAGACTTCATGTTCACGCGTCGACAAGCGTTCAGACAGTTGCAGATTGGCATAGCCATGGCCTAGAAATAATCCTAACAGCAGGCTTGAACCAGTCATGACCAAATTGCGTAATGGTGTGTTGAAAATGTGCTTTAATTTACGGCAACCCAGATACCACAGTAATACCGCGATTAGAACGACCGTGCTGCCCAGTTGAACAGACAGAAAACTTTTCCCCATACAGGCCAGGCCTAAAATCCAGCCGATACACAGCCACTGCAACATTGGATCTTATTCTTTATGGTTATTATTTCACCCAATAATAAAGCCCACCGGAGTGAGCTTCAATCAAATGCGAATATTCTCTTGATTTAGGATGTGACCCAAAGACCATCCTGCATATGTAAAATTCGGTCTGCAGCATGTGCCAGTTGTTCATCATGCGTCACAATCAGCATCGCCATATTGAATTCACGTTGCAATTCGGTGAGCAGTTCAAAAATCTTTGCTGCAGTCTTACGATCCAGATTTCCGGTCGGTTCATCTGCCATCATCAGTTTAGGTTTGCCCACCACTGCACGCGCTAAGGCCACACGCTGGCGCTCACCTCCAGATAATTCACCTGGCTTATGTGTCAGACGATGCGAAAGACCAACCCGCTCCAGCAAGTATTCAGCCTGCTGTTTGGCTTCTTTAAACTTCACATTATCGCGGAGCATCAGGGGCATGGCTACATTTTCCAGTGCCGTAAATTCTGGCAACAGATGATGAAACTGATACACAAAACCCAAATGCTCATTGCGCACATAGCCACGCTCTGCTTCGGACAAGGTATCGAAACGGCGACCATTGACCATCACTTGCCCTGATGTTGGTCGATCCAGTCCACCCAAAACATGCAATAAGGTACTTTTACCAGAACCACTCGAACCGACAATCGAGACAAACTCACCTGCTTTGACCTGCAGCGACAAGCCTCGAATCACATCGACGGTGGCTTTGCCATCGGTAAAGGATTTGTGAATATTCTGGGCATCTAAAATCAGATTACTCATAACGCAAAGCCTCTGCCGGTTGAATTTTTGCTGCACGTAAAGCGGGGTAAATCGTCGCGACAAAACTTAAGGCCAATGACAAGCCGACAATCACCAAGACATCCTGCCAGCGTAAATAAGAAGGTAGATAATTGATAAAATAGGCATCAAACATATTCAGACCCAAAGTATTGTTTAACCAGCCGATAAAGCTACTGATACTGGTCGCTGCAATAATCCCGAGGATTGCGCCGGCACATGTCCCAATCACCCCAATCACCGTGCCTTGCACCATAAAGATTTTGGTAATGGTGGCAGGCGAAGCACCCAAAGTCCGTAAAATCGCAATGTCCGATTTTTTATCCGTCACCACCATCACCAGTGATGAAACGATATTAAATGCCGCAACCAGCACAATCAGGAATAATAACAAGCTGACCATGGCTTTTTCCATCTGGATCGCGCTGAACAGATTACCATGAGTATAAGTCCAGTCAGATGCGTAGAAGTTGGCTGGTAAATCTCGCACGATTTCCTGAGACACTTGCGGTGCGACAAAAATATCATCCAGTTTTAAACGCACGCCTTGTGCACCATCTGGTAGGCGCAATAAAGTTGAAGCATCATTTAAAGCGATATATCCCATCATCGAGTCGACTTCAGCACCAATACTGAAAATTCCCACCACTTTAAAGCGCTTGAAACGAGGCACCACACCTGCTGGTGAAGGGGTCGCCTCTGGCAATACCAGAGTAATATTATCGTTTAAACCGACCCCCATGGCATCGGTCATCTGCTTGCCCAGAACAATACCAAATTCACCTTTTTTCAGGCTATCAATACTGCCCTCGACCATATGGTTTTGTATAATGGATACTTTTTTCTCATACTCGGGTTCAATCCCGCTGACCATAATCCCGGCAACCTGTCCCTGTGCCGTCAGCATGCCCTGTAATTGGGTAAATGGTGCAACCCCCTGGACATGCTCATGCTGCTCAATCTGCTTTGCAAGTTCGGGCCAATTTGTTAGAATTTGCGTTGAAGAAACAGTAGCTTGAGGTATCATTCCCAAGACACGATTTTTCAACTCTCGGTCAAACCCATTCATCACAGACAAAACTGTAATGAGGACTGCTACACCGAGCGTGAGACCGATCATTGAGACCAATGCAATAAAAGAAATGAAGTGGTTACTACGCCGTGCGCGAGTATATTTCAACCCTATATACAGCGAGATTGGTTTAAACATAACCATCTAGTCCGAGGTAATAAATTATGGAAAATGTACAGCATCCAAACGGATACACGGAAAGACGCGTTATGTCTCGCATCGATGCTGCCTTACGAATTAATTATCAGATTATTTCCGATGATGTTGCCTTAAATGATCCTTATGACTCTAACTTCGTCTTGCCCCGCTATTTTCTACTACTTGCAGAGCTAGATCAATTTGATCATGCGGTTAACTACGAATTAGAACAATTATCTGAAAAAGATCAACAAATTGCTCGAATCTTATCCTTATTCAACCAAAAATTAAACCTTATTACCGGTTCTTTGTATGACGCAATTGTACAAAGCATGTTACCTGTACCAGAGCAGGTGAACTTTTCGGAAACCGGTTTTAGTTTCTTTAGTGACCGCCCCATCACTGAAGGCACCTATCTGCACGTGACTTTAAGCCACCCGGAAAATTTCTTCCATATTGCGGCAACCGCCCAAGTGGCCTACAGTCGTGAAGAAGAAAATAGCAAATTCCGGACCGGTGCTTATTTCATTACCATGCACCCACAAGACCGTGTCAAACTGGGTGAATGTGTCAAAGCCAACTTTGCTTAAATCACTGATTTAGTCATTGTGAATACTGGATGGAAGGCGAGCTGCATAGCTCGCTTTAATTTCTCTGGAAAAATACAACAATAAACCCGTCAACAAAATACCGACACCGATTAAGGCCTCACCCGACAAGCTCTCATCATTCAAAAGCACACCTACGAATAAAGCAAGCATTGGAGTCAATACCGTCGTCAAAGACAAGGTGGTCGCCCTGATTTTCTGTACCAGTTTAAAATAACAGAACATGGCAATCAGCGAAGCCATCACCACGGCATATCCTAGCCCGATCAGTGATTTTGCCTGAGGCATTTGGGTTGGCGCAAATTGCCAGATAAATGGCAACATGGCACAGGCCATGACTGCTGAAACTGCAATGGAACCGGCCGCTTGCGCCATCGGTTGTAAGGGTGCATTGACTTTTTTGACCCAAAACATCGAAACACAATAGATAAACACACTCAGTAGCATCAGACCAATACCGATTGGCTGAATGTGCTGGTCTTTGCCACCGAGGCAAATCACCGCCAAACCAGTCAGGGTAATCGCCATCCCGCACCACTGTGAAGGATAGAGCTTGAGCTGAAACACGAAACGGCCAATCAATCCGGTAATAATAGGTGCCAGACCAAACATCAGCGCAATAATGCCTGAGCTGAGATAATCCGTGGCCAGATAGGTAAAAATCTGCGAGCCAATAAAACTGCAAGCTCCAGCCAGATAACTGTGCATCGAGAGAGAATCGACAGGAAAACGGGTTTTAAACAGCCACAACAAGATAAATGCAAAAGGCAATGCCAGAAAAAATCGCAGTGCCAGTGCCCAGAGCGGATGCAGATCGCTTACACTCCAGACAATGGCTAGCGGTGTAGTGGCCCAGATAAAAACCAATAAAAGATAGGTCACAACCATATTGGTGTGTGTTGGCATGCGCGATTGCTCTTAAAGTGCAGATGTTTTACGTTTTTGTTTTTGAATGGTTTGATCCAGTGCGCTTGAAAATTCACGCTTATCCCGCTCTGAAATCGGAGGTGGCCCACCCGTTTGTACACCGGCACCACGCAAACTATCCATAAAGTCTCTTAGATGTAAACGTGCTTTGACATTGGCCGTGGTATACACTTCACCGCGTGGATGAATGGCAATCCCGCCCTTTTCAATCACTTCTGCCGCCAGGGGAATATCTTGGGTCATGACAATATCATGCTCTTTCATGCGCAGAATAATCTCTTTATCTGCAGCATCAGCGCCACTCATCACCTGAATTGAATTAATCCGGACTGAAGGCGTAATGCCCACCGACTGATTGGCCACAAAAGTCACTTCCAACTGATAGCGATCCGACGCACGGATAATCACATCTCTTAAAATACGGGGTAATGCATCAGCATCGACCCAAAGTTTGAATGGCAACACAGGGTTTCCCATTAAGGTATAAATCCTGGGTATTCTAGCAAATTGAGAGGATCAGGTTGATGATTAAATCGTTGCATTTTCATCGCTGCTGTCGCTCATGTTTTTTTGAATCTATTTGATTTGAGCCGTAACTGTGATTCAGTCTAGAAAAAAAATTGACTGCATTTAATTTGAAAATTCATTCGATTGACTTGAAAAATCGCAATGACCCTCGATTAACTATAAATAAGTCATCCAAGATCAATTGTGCATATGAAAAATCAGAATAGCCCAGAGATCATCACCATTGATGATCAGAATTTCGGTAGTCACGTCGAACACTGGACATTACTCACCGAGAATCCAGGTACAGATGTGCCACAGTGGTTAGGCAAAGCTCTTGATGCGCCTATTATGCCGATGGGCATTTGCACACAAGAATGTGATATGGATGAAAATACCTGGCTGATTCAGGGGCCGAGTAAAGCTGCAGTGCAATTGAGCCAAGTGATCGCCATAGAAAATAATAAGCCACAGGCCGTAAAAACTGCATTCCCCTGCTTTGACAGTCCTTATCAGGTCAAAGCGACCATCGACCGAATTATTTCCTGCAAATCCAATACTCAGGCGGTATTACGTCTGAATCTGGGTGCCAACAATATTATTTATGCTTTCGATAGTCTGTATAGCGTCAATCATCCTCATTATGAAAAAGACCAGTCCTATGTGGTAAATCTGAATGGTTGGGCCTATGAGCTTGAAGCAGTGGCTGACCATGAACATCTGGTGGTGGATGATCCGGCTTCGATCAAGCATCACCGTGCCTTGAATGATATTCTGGCAGCCAACCAAGGCGTGGCACCCGATAATTTGCAGGAACAGATTGATGCCTGGCAGCCACAGTCAGAAGAAGATAAAGCACCTGTTACTGTAGATTTCTCTAAAATGGTGGCTTATCTTTATGGTGAAACCATGGGCCAGGAAGATGAAGCCTGGTTTCAGGGCAATATTGTCGGTAAAACTGCCATGCAGTTTATGGATCAGGACTATACCCTGTATGATGTCACACTGATTCATGATGAAGGTCAACCAGCCACCTTGATCCGGATTGCAACGCGGAATGAGCAGCATAAAAATTTCCAGATTGGTCAATATATTCGTGGAAATCTGTGGATTCAGGCCAATATTTATAGAAAATCGGCTTAAGTTAAAATAAACAAAGAAGGTCTTCTTTTTGATGGGGATCTTCTTTGTTTAATCCGTATTTTCTGTTTTTAATTTTATTTTTTTGATTATTTTTTACCCATTTTTTCTAGCTTAATAACCTATTTAAATCATTTAAAAAATCGAGTTATCCACATTGTTAAATTCACATGAATTCATTTTATACATGCAATCGAATCCTAAAAATCTTGTAAAAATAAGACTTTGATTTCGCATACGAATAAGTTCAGACAAATCCAAAGCTGATATTTAAATAAAATGAAAATTTATGAACTTTAATCAAGAATGTACTTTATTTAATCAATTTTTTATGATAAAAATACTCACAACAAATAGTATTAACGATAAATAGATCGGACAATAAATATCTATGAAAATCGTGCAAGAAGAAACATTAGACCAGGTCGAGCATCATCTTAGCTCTCGCTATAATATTGATATGATGTCATGCCTTTTTTTCATGTTGGGAATGCTGATCTGCGGCTTTACCCTGCATACTTTTATTTTTTAAATTCCCTGACATAACCGAATGCATAAAAAAACCCAGCCTATGCTGGGTTTTTACATTTCAGGGATTAACCATTGCGTTTTGCAAAGTCATCCATAAAATTCACCAAGGCTTGTACGCCCTCTAATGGCACTGCATTATAAATACTGGCACGCATACCACCGACAGAGCGGTGACCCGCAAGATTCAATAAATGCTGGGCTTCTGCTTCTTTCAGGAATTGTTTTTCAAGATCTGCATTGGCCAAAGTAAATGGCACATTCATGATTGAACGATTTTCTTTGAAGATTGGATTGGCATAAAAATCGCTTTGATCGATATAACCATAAAGCAGATTGGCTTTTTCCAGGTTCACTTTATGCATGGCCTCTACACCACCATTTTCCAGCAACCATTCAAATACCAGACCAGACAAGTACCATGCATAAGTCGACGGCGTATTTACCATAGAGCCATTTTTGGCTTGATCTGAGTATTTTAAGATACTTGGAATTTCAGCTTTGGCTTGATCCAGTAAATCTTCACGAATAATCACCAGGGTTAAACCCGCTGGGCCGATATTCTTTTGCGCACCTGCATAGATCACACCAAATTTTGATACATCAAGTGGCGCAGATAAAATGCTTGACGAATAGTCACAAACAAGGGGCTTATCTGTTTCAGGAATAGAGGCAAACTGCAGACCACCAATAGTTTCGTTGTCTGCATAGTGCACATAGGCGGCATCGGCAGACAGCTTCCATTCGCTTTGCGCACTAATCGCGTGTTTAGCATCAATTTTGATACCTGCTTCTACGACATTGATATCGCCATAGCGTTGCGCTTCTTTCAATGCCTTTTCAGACCAGATTCCGGTATGGATATAGTCCGCTTTGTTATTTTTACCCAGCAAGTTCAATGGAATTGCCGAAAATTGTAAGGATGCGCCACCCTGCAAGAACAATACTTTGTAGTTCTCGGGAATATTCATGAGTTTGCGTAGGTCTGCTTCCGCTTTTTCAGCCACGGCCACATAGTCGGAACTACGGTGGCTCATTTCCATGATCGAAAGACCTTTGCCATGCCAGTCAAGCATTTCAGCTTGAGCTTTTTCAAGTACGGCAGTCGGTAATGCAGCAGGACCAGCACAGAAGTTGTACGCGCGCATGAGTTTTCCTTATCTATGTGAGACACAATAAAATGATGGCATTTAACCATATCTGGCAAGGTCTTGCACAAAATTATTTCAATCTCGAACTGTAATTACAGTCAAAAAATCAATGTAGATTCACAAGATAAGTTGACCATTTATAGGGTTAATTAAACTTATTATGCCTATTTTTATTAAATGTTTGAGTTTAAAAATAAAACTATTATGATGAACTCACAATGATTAAAAAATAATCTGAAAAATTATAAGTAGGGAAAAAATGGATAACTTTATTAATCGCCTCAAATTACATATTGAGCATGTTAAACGTGTCGGTGCGCATTGCTCAACTGAAGAAACCACCAAACAAGCACTTATATTGCCACTTCTGGATATTTTAGGCTTCAGTCCTTATGATCCAACGAAAGTACTGGCAGAGTTTGCCGCTGATTTTCCTGGTGTCAAATCAACAGAGCGCGTTGACTACGCCCTATATTGTAATGGTCAACCGGTTATGTTTATTGAAGCCAAATCTTATGCAAGTAATTTAACAAATTACGCACCACAACTCTCCCGATATTTTAACTCTACTCTGGGAGTGACCATTGGCGTCATTACCAATGGACGTGAATGGCGTTTTTTCACTGACCTCATTAATCCAAATATTATGGATGAAAAACCTTTTCTGGTTGTTGATTTCACTAAACATCAAGCCGAAGAACTGACGCAATTAGCAGAATTCAAACATGATAATTTCCATGTAGAAAAATTACGATTTTTTGCCGAAGAGAATCAGTATATCCAACAGTTTAAAGCGGTAATCAAAAAATCAATTAATGAAGTCGATATTGATTTTGTACGTTATGTTGCTTAGCAAGCCAATATTCCAAGACAGCTCAATACAAAATTCCTTGAATCAATTCAACCCTTCGTTAAACAAGCAGTCGAACGTGCAATTAGCGATACAGTTTTAAAAGGCTTATCTGCACCCACCATCATTACAGCACAACCCATTGAGCAACAAACTGAATTAAGGACTGATGAAGTTTCAGAAAAACCGACTCCCTCAAATCTTCAACGAGACATTATAAATCCTGAGAATCAAAGAATTGTTACCACGGTAGATGAACAAAGCTTACAAAACATTATCCATGAACTTTTCCCAGACCATGAACTCACCGGAAAAGATACGGAGAGCTATTATTCCATTCTGTATCAAAGTAAAAATAATAGATGGTTATTCCGCTATGATGTGAACCGAAAACGTCCTACTGTTCAATTTATTGTTCCCATTGATGAGAGACATAAACTTGAATTAAATAGAGCGGGTCTAGAAGTGTTAAATAATGGACAAATTTATCTGGATAAACCGGAGCATATTTATAGAGCCGTAGGGATTTTAAAAGATTGTTTAGATTTTTGCATGAATGATGAAAATTTCAAAAGAACCGCCCTAAATTAGTCAGGACGCGCAAGCGTCCTTGATGCTAGACAGATGTAAAATAAACAATACTACAACCATGCCCCTTACTGAGCTGCAAACCACTGATTTATAATGTACACAAATCAACTTATTCTTCACTTTGGCCATCTGCTTGCATGAATATGACGAACTATAAAAGTAAATTATTTTTGGGATGTGGATTATTGTCAGGCCTATGGTTGAATAGCCAGAGTCTATACGCCCAGACTTTGAGTTTTCAAGACGCCGAAAAACAGTTATTGCAGTCTTCTTACAGCAGTCAGGCCTATCAAAGCTTGGAACAAGCCTCGAAACTTGAAGCTGAAGCGGTAAAAGGTTTGGGATTACCACGTGTCGATCTGAATGTGCGTGCTTATGCCTTTCATAATGAATTAGATATTCCTTTGGGTGCTCTTAAAAACAACCTGGAGCAATCTCTCACCAATGGCTTAAATAATAAAATTGATGAGTTTAATTTAGCTGAGAATATTGCCAATCCTTTAAAAGAAGGTTTACAACAACCGATTCATGACGGTGTAGGCTTAATTCCCGATACCTCCAAGGTCGTACTCGAAGATCAAGTGATTCGTCCTACCGTGTCCATGATGATGCCGCTTTATACCGGTGGTTTGACTCATAGCGCCAAGGAGATTGCCAATCTTCAGGTCGGTCGCAGTCAGCTCAGTAATCAACAGCAACAAGACACGCAGCGTTTCGAACTGATTCAAAGTTATTTTAATGTGCAACTGCAAAAGCAACTCCATGCAGCAGCAGTATTTAATCTGAATGCCATGCAACAGCATTATCGCAATGCCTTAAAAATGGAACAGCAAGGTTTTATTAGCAAAGGCCAGCGCATGCAGTTTGAAGTGGCGCGTAATAATGCCGAGCGCAGTCAGCAAAATATGCAAACCAATTTAAATGCCAGTCTATTTCAACTGAATAATCTGCTGCAACAAAGCAGTATCACTGAACTGTCGACACCTTTATTTGTCAATCAGACCGAGCCACAGGCTTTAAATCAACTACTGAAAACCTTTAGTCAAAACTCTGCGCTGATTCAAAAAATGCAGCTAGATACCCAATTAGCACAAGCCAATGTCAAAGCTCAGCAAGCAGCAAAAAAACCCAATGTCTTTGCTTTTGGTGAATATAGTTTGGATCAGAATCAAAACTGGATTGTCGGGGTTGCCGCACGCTATAACCTGTTTTCCGGAATTGATAAAAACAAAAATATTCAGGCGGCCGAGCTCAAACGCTATGCCACAGAACTGCTCACCTCACGTACCCAGCAAGAGATTGAAAACCTGATTTATAAATCTTATAGCGAAGCCTTGAGTGCACAGCAAAGTCATGCTCTGTTGGAACAAAATCTAAAGGCTGCGCAGGAAAATTTACGCATTCAAGAGTTGTCCTTTAAAGAGGATATCGGAACAGCAACACAGGTCATTGATGCCCAAAACATGCTTAGCGGGCTACGAGCCGAAACTGCCTTGAATGCCTATAAATATGTGATGTCACTGGCCACCCTGTTACAAAGCCATGGCTCGATTACCGAATTTCCCAATTATATTCAACACACCAATACTCACTATATTCGCTAATGGAGCCGAACATGAACGACGATCAAAAACCCAATGATCCTGTGAATGAAGCGGTTTCATCTACCGAAACAGAAAGCTCTCCCGCTCCACAGACCCAATCAGCAACGCTAGAGGAAAATCACGCGACGACCTCGACCGATGAGCAGCCTCCTGAAATCTCCAAAAAGAAAAAATATCTACTGCTGGCGTTGCTGCCTATTCTGCTGGCCGTGATTATTTTTGGATTATGGAAAAGCTATCAACCGACGCCGATTGAATTGCAAGGTCGTGTCGAGGCTGAAACGATTCAGGTGGCCACCAAAGTGCCAAGCCGGATTGAAGAAATCTATGTGGAAGAAGGTCAGCGAGTTAAAAAAGGCGATGTTCTGGTTCGCTTAAATAGCCCGGAAATTGCAGCCAAAAAACAGCAAGCTACAGCAGCTTTACAATCGGCTTTGGCCTTACAGTCCACAGCTGAACGTGGCTCGCAGGAAGAAAATGTCGCGAGTCTGTATGCCAACTGGCAATCGCTAAAAGCACAGCAAAATCTCGCCACAGTATCTTATCAGCGTGGGGAAAATCTATTTAAGGAAGGTGTGATTTCACGTCAGCGCCGTGATGAACTGTATGCAGCCAGTCAATCTGCGCTAGAAATGACTGAGGCCGCCTATCAGCAATATGCACGTGCCAAGCGGGGCAGCACCCCGCAGCAAAAGAGTTCAGCCGATGCACAAGTAGACATTGCCCAGGCTGCTCTAAACGAAGCCAATGCGCTAGAAGCAGAAACCGAATTGCTGGCCCCCGTCAATGGAATAGTGTCTAAAACTTATGGCAAAATATCTGAGTTGGTCGCAACCGCAGTGCCCGTGGTCAGCCTGATTGAAGAGAAGATGTGGGTAAGCCTGAATATTCGCGAAGACCAGTATGCTCCATTTCAAAAATTAGAAAGCATTCAAGGTTATATTCCAGCCTTGGATCAAACAGCCAGTTTTCAGATCAAAAGTATTAGCGCTGAAGGTGAATTTGCCACCATTAAAACCACCCGCCAAACTGGCGGCTATGATGTCAGAAGTTTTAAACTGCATTTGCTACCGACACAAACCATGCCTGAACTGAAAGTCGGTATGAGCGTATTATTTAAACTTAAAGAGACACCCTAATGTGGCTGGGTATATGGCGCGAACTACGCTATTTGCTCCGAGAAAAATGGGATCTGTGCCTGGTTACGCTGGCACCCGCTCTGGTAATTATTTTATTCAGCAGCATGTTTGCGCAGGGCAAGCCTACTCATTTACCCATTGCCATTATTGATCAAGACCGAAGTGCGCTCAGCCGAAGCATCTATCAACATGTCTCGCTCAATCATACCCTTAAAATTGAAACGGTATCCCAGCAAGTCGCTGAAGTTGAACACCTACTGAATGAAAATAAAATTTGGGGTTATATCCATATTCCAAATGGTGCCGAACAACGTTTTGTTCGTGCTCAGGATGCAGAAATTAGCATTGCCTTTAACCAGAGTTATTTCAGTATCGGCAATACAATTTCTTCAGCCATGCTGGTGAGTACCTTACAAGCCCTAGCTGAGTTTACTGAACAGCACTATCTGGTGAATCGACTGCCCTATATCCAAGCACCGATACCACAGATCAAGATCTCACCTTTGTATAATCCGCAATTGAATTATGAGTTATATCTAGAACCTTATGTCATTCTCGCAGTTCTGCATTTACTGCTGTGTTGTTGTGTGGCATTTTCCGTCGGTCAGGAACTGAAGCGGCAGACCTTAACAAGCTGGATTAGCAACTCATCCATCTGGATGGCTTTAGTGTCTAAAAATCTGGTCTATGTGGCTATTTTTAGTCTATGGACTTGGGCGTGGATGTTTTGGATGATTGAAATTCGCGGCTGGTTTGTTGCCGGTTCGCTTGGTCTGATTTTATTGGCACAATTGCTGCTGTATAGCGCCTATGCATTTTTAAGCGCTGCGGTGGTGCTGGCCACCCAAGATTTAAGTAAATCTTTCGGCTTGATTGCTGTATATGGTGGATCATCGTTAAGCTTTGCCGGGGTGACTTTACCCTTAAATAATGCGCCCCTATTCACCCAGTTTTGGGCCAATATTATCCCCTTTACTCCTTATGCCAAATTACAAACTGAACAATGGATAATTGGCAGTCCAGTGCAGATCTCACTGCAAGCTGTATGGATCTTGCTGGCCTATGTGGTGGTGTACGCACTGCTAGCCTATATTTTTCTCAAGAAAATAGCCAAAGGAGCGGCCTGATGAAATCCCTTTGGTTTTATTATCTGCGCAGCTTTAAAGATATTGCCAGCCACGGCGCTATCTTTACCACGCTGATTTTATCAGTGGTGTTTTATAGCTTCTTTTATCCCTTTGCTTATCAGGCACAGCAAGCCGAAGCCTTACCGATTATTATTGTTGATGCAGAACAAAGTCACTTGAGCGCGCGGATTATTGGCCAAGTCCGTCAAAGCCCGGATGTTGAAATCAAGGCGATTACCAGCAATTTCGCCGAAGCCAAAACATGGGTTGAATCGCAACAAGCGGATGGGATTTTGCTGCTACCGGACAATTTATCGCAAACGTTAAGGCATGGTGAAACGGGTGGAATAGGACTGTACTTAAGTGCTGCCAATTTTTTAGTCACCAAACAGATGGGGATCGGTTTAGCGACCTCTCTTGAGCAGACCTTGGCAGACTATGCTGAACGTTTTGGCCAGGTTTCAGATTTTTCTCCTGCCCTATCAGTGCATCAGATTCCATTGTTTAATCCGCTCTCCGGCTATGGTAGTTATGTCTTTCCTGCGGTCGCCCCTCTCATCATTCATCAGACCATTTTTTTAGGTTTGAATATGCTGATTCTGGTGTACCGCGAAAGAAAAGTGCAGTTAAACTCAAATGCGTTGATTGGGCTATGTTTAGCGATATTGAGCATTGGCTGTCTGGGTTGTTTTTATTTATTTGGATTTACCTTTTGGTTATTTGATTATCCGCGAGGGGGTAACCTATTCGGCATGCTGCTGGCTGTGCCGGTTTTCGTTTACACTGTGATTGGAATCACCTGCCTATTTGCCAGTTTTCTGGATATGCCGGAACGCGCTGGACATGTAATTGTTTTTACTTCTATCCCTCTATTTTTTTTATCCGGTGCTGCCTGGCCACATGCAGCTATGCCCATCTGGATGCAAGTGATCGCTGAGATACTGCCTTCTACCCAAATGGTGCAGATGTTTATTCAACTGAATCAGATGGGTGTACCGACCGCACTGATTTTGCCTAAACTGATATATCTGGGGCTGATAGGCAGTTTATGTTTTTTCTTGGCTTATCGACGTTTGATTCAAGTGAGTCAAAGCAGATAAAGCATTGGATTTATGCTGTCATCAACTTATGGATTAAGATTCGCCAAAGACCTGAATATTAAAATTACGAATCTTGTTGCTACCATTCGGCTGGTCGAAACTGACATCATACTGCACCAGATTATTTGGATAGGCAATTTCATAGCTGATCTTATATTGGCCAGGCTGGTTGGTTGCTTCTTCAATCTGCTTGGTCATTAAAGTTTTAGACTTGTACTCACCTTGCGGAATTGAACGTGAAAAGCGTTTCATCAGCTTTTCGTTGTCCTTAAACTGTGTTTGCAATTGCGGCTCTAGCTGATCCAGAAACTCGTCATACTTCCCATCACGCAAATCCTCATAGGCCAGCTGTGCTGCCTGTTCCTGCTCAGGACTTGGGTTTGGGATATTGTCCATTGAGTTACAGCCACTTAATGCAACTGCTGCCGCTAACAACATTGATTGGGTTTTCATCGCTTACCTTCATTCAGTCAAGATTTATAAAAAAGGACGCCGAAGCGCCCTTTTTATCAATAGAACACTTATTCTTCTACTGAGTTTTCACCATCTTTTTCAACATGTTCAGCTACTGCATCTGTTTCAGTCGCTACATCTGTTTCTGCTACTAAAGATTCTTCACCTTCAATCGCTTCAACAAACTCATCTTCTTCAACAGCTTCAACTGAAACCACACCAACCAGTAACTCTTCATTACCGAGACGGATCAGACGAACACCTTGTGCATTACGACCGGTTTGAGCCACTTCAGAGGCACGGGTACGAACCAAAGTACCGCCATCGGAAATTAACATCAGCTCTTTAGATGCATCAATCGCTACTGCACCGACCAACTGACCATTACGTTCTGAGGTCTTGAGTGCAATCACACCCTTACCGCCACGTTTCTTGGTTGGGAAGTCATCCACCGGGGTACGTTTACCATAACCATTTTCAGAAGCACACAATACTTCGCCAGTTTCAGGGACAACAACTAAAGATACAATCCGGCTGATCAATGCTGAATCTGCAGCATCTTCATCATCAGACTCGATCTCAGTTTCTTCGCTTTCTTCCAGCAAGGCTGCTGCACCGATGGTCACGCGCATACCGCGCACACCTTTGGCTGAACGACCCATTGAACGTACATCAGTTTCTGCAAAGCGAATGGCTTTACCTTCGTTCGAGAACAACATGATTTGCTGTTCGCCGTCAGTAATCGCAACACCAATTAAAGTGTCATCGCCATTCAGTTCAATCGCACGTAAACCGTTTGAACGCACATTCGAGAACTGTTCAAGTTCTACACGTTTAATCGTACCGTATTCAGTCGCCATAAACACATAGAAGTTTTTACGAACCGCTTCAGCCTGCTGTGCAAAATCATTGATGATGTCATCATCAAGATCGGTCGTTGAAAGTTCTAAACCTAGCTCTTTCAATTGAACACGAAGTGCATCAGAAATATCATCCGCACCCTCTTCAGATTCAGCAAGTGCCGCTTCAAGTGCCGTAAAGTGACCATTAATCACTTCATTGCTTTGCAGTTGTGCAGCATTGGCTTTTACGAAGGCTTTGAAGTCCGCCAGACGTTCTTTGAATTTCTTCGGTGCATCAATCACCGGTAAAATTGCGGTAATGGTCTCGTTTTCGTCTAATGGCAACAAGTTCACCATTGGGCGACCTTTGGCACCACGTGATGCTTGTGGCACTTCATACACTTTCAGACGATAGACTTTACCAACGTTGGTAAAGCAAAGTACCGTCGCATGACTTGACGTCACAATCAGATGTTGAATGTAATCGTCTTCTTTCATGCTGGTTGCAGACTTGCCACGACCACCACGACGCTGTGCGGCGTAGTCAGACAATGGTTGAGTTTTCGCATAACCTGTTTTTGAAACCGTCAGCACCATTTGCTCTTCAGGAATCAGATCTTCACGAGAGAAATCGATACGTGATTCAACAATCGAGGTTTTACGTGCATCACCATATTGCTGAAGAATCAAAGCCAATTCTTCACGAATTACGTTCATCAACAGATTAAAGTCATTTAAAATTGCAGTCAGTTCAGCAATTTGCGCCAGAATTTCACTATATTCAGCATGTAACTTGTCTTGTTCAAGACCGGTTAAACGATGCAGACGCAGTTCCATAATCGCATTGACTTGGGTGGGTGACAGACGATAAATATCGCCATCCAGACCAAACGGACGACTTGGGTCTTCACCTTCAATCTCATCCGGACGTACAGAAACTGAGCCAGCTTTTTCTAGCAATGCCAATACACCGCCACCTGTCCACTCACCTGCCTGCAAACGCTCACGTGCTTCAGCCGGGTTTGCAGAACTCTTGATAGTTTCGATGATGGCATCAATATTCGCCAGAGCAACGGTTAAACCTTCCAAGATATGACCACGTTCACGCGCTTTGCGTAATTCGAACATGGTACGGCGCGTTACCACTTCCTGACGGTGACGGATAAACGCTGCAATAATATCTTTCAGGTTCATCAGTTTAGGCTGGCCATTATCCAGGCAGACCATGTTGATGCTGAAAGAGTTTTCAAGTTGCGTGTTCTGGAACAGGTTGTTCACGATTACTTCGGCGTTTTCGCCACGTTTCAAGTCAATCGCGATACGCATACCGTCTTTGTCCGACTCGTCACGCAGCTCGGAAATACCTTCCAGTTTTTTCTCTTTAACCAGTTCAGCAATACGTTCAATGGTTTTTGCTTTATTGACCTGATATGGAATTTCCGTAAACACGATCGTGGTACGGCCATTCTTCGGATCTTCTTCGAAGTGATACTTGCCACGGATGTGTAAACGGCCTTTACCGGTACGGTAGGCATCCACGATGCCCGATTTACCGTAAATAATACCGCCTGTCGGGAAGTCCGGACCAGAAATGTGTTCCATCAACCCTTCGATGCTGATCTGGGGATCATTGGCATAGGCCAGACACGCATTCACAACTTCAGTCATGTTATGCGGCGCCATATTGGTCGCCATACCCACCGCAATACCGGTTACACCATTAACCAATAAGTTCGGTACACGGGTGGGCATCACCTGAGGAATACGCTCAGAGCCATCGTAGTTGTCTTCCCACTCGACGGTATCTTTTTCAAGATCCGCCAAGAGTTCGTGGGTCAGTTTACGCATACGCACTTCGGTATAACGCATCGCTGCTGCGCTGTCGCCATCGACCGAACCAAAGTTACCCTGACCATCGACCAACTGGTAACGCAAACTGAAATCTTGTGCCATACGTACAATGGTTTCGTATACAGCAAAGTCACCATGCGGGTGATATTTACCGATCACGTCACCGACGACACGTGCAGACTTTTTATAAGCTTTGTTATAGTCATTGCCTAATTCGTGCATTGCGAAAAGCACACGACGATGAACAGGTTTTAAACCATCTCGTACATCGGGCAATGCACGTGACACAATCACGCTCATCGCATAATCGAGATATGAGCTTTTAAGTTCATCCTCAATGGCAATCGGTCTAATTTCCGATACGCTCATGCATACTCCTTATTCTACAAGCCAGTTTTGGCTTGTATTTATATGTCGTAAAACTAGCAAAATCATTAACTCAAACGACTGAGTTAAAAACTAAAATACAGCCCTAAATTATAGCATAAACACTTGTATTTTTGTGTCGAAATATTCAGCTTAACCTTGTTAATTATCTTCATTTTAGTGGTCATTTTCCTGTTATTTCAGCGTCAAAAACAAGTGCACCACATCCATATTTTTTCGCACCCGAAATATACATAAAAACAGCAGTGCAAAAAAAAGATGCACACACAAATAGGCATCTTCCTTAGATTTAATCTGTCTTTTAATGCGCTTGATTCAGTACCTTGCGATAAGTCAGCACCGCCACAATCAATAGAATCGGCAATAGCATCTCCACCCCTTCCTCAATGGTCATGATCATGACCTGCGTATGTGGTATGAGCTGAATATTGAATTCCTCCCTGAGGGTTGACGTCGTGCGATCCAGAACCTTGCTCAGTCCGCCACAGGCAATGGTCAGGAAGATAAAAAAATGCGCAATATTCAAAGAATCTTTCATGCTGCGTATGGTGTTTACCAATTTTTTGCCAGTACCAGAAAGACAAAAATAATGCCGAGCAATAAAATAAAGCCCAGCAGCTTGTCCATGAGCGGAATTTCAGCACTGCGATAGAAATTGGTTTTAATAAAGCTGTCGTCAAACAGTCGCTTATGAAAGTCCATTTCCCTGAAGCCCAACAATATCGCAGCAGCAGCGGTAAATATCCGGGTATTCAGTTTAATTTCAGTATTTAGCAGACACAGCATGGCCAGCAAGTACCATAGCCAAGGACTAAGCACTTCAAAAGCGCCCGACTCACTGAATAAATACTGGGTTACTGACAGCGGTGCATTCAACGCAGTATGCACACAAATACTCACATAGAGCGCAATCAGCAGGAAACTAATAAACAGGATATGAGCGGTTCTGGAAAAGGACATGATCAAAACAGGAGAAAAAGCAAAGCAGGATTTTATCACTTTTCATCCAAATCACATACTCTAGTTTCGACTGCCGAGTATCTTTAAAAATTTTCCAATAAAAAACGCCTCTTGGTACAGAGACTAAGAGGCGTTTTAAACTGTATTCAGGAATTAGATTTTAGAAACCAATTCAGGAATAACAGTGTTCAAGTCACCAACTAACCAGTAGTCAGCCACTGCATTGATTGGCGCTTCTTCATCTTTGTTGATCGCAACGATCACTTTAGATTCTTTCATACCGGCCAAATGCTGAATTGCACCAGAAATACCGACAGCGATGTACAGGTCAGGTGCAACGATTTTACCGGTTTGACCAACCTGCATATCGTTAGGAACGAAGCCAGCATCTACTGCAGCACGTGATGCACCTTGTGCAGCACCAAGCTTGTCCGCCAATGGATCAAGGATCGCGTGATAGTTCTCACCAGAACCCACACCACGACCACCAGACACCACGATGCGAGCAGCTGTTAATTCAGGACGCTCAGACTTTACGATTTCTTCGTTGATAAACTTAGAAATGCCTGCATCGCCAGCAACAGTCGCAGCTTCTACAGAGGCAGAACCGCCTTCAGCAGCAACAGCATCAAATGCTGTACCACGAACAGTTGCCAGTACGACATTTTCGCCTGACTCTACAGTTGCAATCGCGTTGCCTGCATAGATCGGACGCTTGAATGTTTTAGGACCATCGACTGCGATGATGTCCGTAATCATGCTCACATCAAGAAGCGCAGCTGCACGTGGTAAAATGTTTTTACCAGTGGTAGTCGAAGCAGCAAGAATATGGCTATAACCTTTACCTAATTCAGCAACCAGTTTCGCTACGTTTTCAGCCAGCTGGTTTGCATAAGCAGCATCATCAGCAAGTACGACTTTGCTTACACCCGTAACTTTCGCTGCTTGATCAGCAACTGCTTGAGCGCCAGAACCAGCAACCAATACAGTGATATCACCACCGATTTTTTGCGCCGCAGCAACAACGTTTAAAGTAGCAGCGTTTAATGCTTTGTTGTCGTGCTCAGCGATAACTAAAATACTCATGATTTTTATCCTTCTGTATTAGATCACTTTCGCTTCGTTTTTCAATTTTTCTACAAGCTCGTCTACAGACTTCACTTGTACGCCAGCTTTACGCTCTGCAGGTGATTCAACTTTTACTGTTTTCAGTTTAGTTGTGGTCGTTACACCAAAATCTGCAGGCGACTTGTTATCAAGCGGTTTTTTACGCGCTTTCATGATGTTTGGAAGCGCTGCATAACGTGGCTCGTTCAAACGCAAGTCAGTGGTAATAATGGCTGGAAGTGCAAGTTCAACAGTTTGTAAACCACCGTCTACTTCACGTGTTACTTGTACTTTGTCGCCATCTACTTTCACTTCAGAAGCAAATGTACCTTGGCCCGCACCCATTAGAGCGCCAAGCATCTGACCAACCTGATTAGAGTCGTCATCAATGGCTTGCTTACCTAGAAGGATTAATTGTGGTTGTTCAGCTTCAACAACACCTTTCAGGATTTTAGCAATTTCTAGCGCACCGAGCTGGCTGTCATCAGCTTCAACCAGAATACCGCGGTCAGCACCAAGCGCCATTGCAGAACGGATCTGTTCTTGCGCTTCTTTAGGACCAATAGAAACAACAATGATTTCTGAAACAGTTCCTTTTTCTTTTAAACGAACCGCTTCTTCCACTGCGATTTCACAGAATGGGTTAATTGACATTTTAACGTTGGTTAAGTCAACACCACTGTTGTCCGGTTTAACACGAACTTTAACGTTGGCATCAACCACACGTTTTACAGCAACAAGAGCCTTCATGTAATCCTCGGCTGTTTTAGCAAATGTAAATGTTGAGAAAAGTTAGTGTAACTCTTCACTTAAATTTTTTTAGGTGCCCTATCTTGCAATGTGTACGGCATTTCGGTCAAGTCACAATTCAACAAAGAGCTGTAAAAATGCGTAAATTTACCTGAACGATGCGTTCACAATTAATTGTTATCCATTTATTACAATGAAATGTATAAACATTTACTTAAAATTTAAGCATTGATTTATATTATTTTTTTATTTGATTAGTCACATCAATAGTTCTGATTGAAAAGCTGTACGCAAAATAAAATGAAAGTAGTTGGCAGCAAAACTGGCAGGATGAACCCACAATCATATTTGTCATTTTAGACAGAAATCTTCTTTGAAACGGATTTGGCCCACTAAAAAGACCAATTGACTGAATAAGCAACCCGCTCACTTATAGATACGCCAGGAAAGTCATCTCTTTTTCAAATGCTTTTAACCATAAAAAAGCATACTGTGAAAAGTATGCTTTTTTGAATCGGGCTTAATTGATGATGAGCCAGCTTGCTGCAAGCGCCAATAAACCACCAGAAGTTCCATCTACCCATTTTTGTTTACGTTCATCAATCTGGGTTTTCTGGCTGATTTTGCTGAACAAAATACTTAAGCCACAATACACCACAAAAATCAGACCAATAAAAATAAAGGACAGAATCAAACCTTGACTGACAGTATTGGCCGATTTATCAATAAACTGCGGCAAAATCGCAAAATAAATCAGCATGCCTTTCGGGTTTAATAACGCAGTAAAAAAACCTTTTTGAATCGGATTAGCTGATGTCTTTTTCTCAATGTTCAGCACACTTTTACTGAATACTGACTTGAACAGGCCAAAGGCCAGATACAGCAGATAAGCAATTCCGAGCCAGCGAATCGTTTCAAACAGCACCGGAAAGGACACAATAATCGCGGCAATTCCGAGTGCGACCAGAATCGAATGTACCAGATAACCACAACACACACCGACAGTCGCCATCATGCCTGCTTTTGCATCTTTACCCATTACTTGAGACAGGATAAATAACATATCGGGTCCAGGCGTAAAAATCAGGGGAAGCACGGTCAGTGCAAAGAGTACAAATACAGACATTTCCTTTTCCTTTCAAACTCCAGAAAGTGAAACAAGTATCTGCGATTTTTTACAAAATTGGCTTTCAATTTATTTTATAATAAGTCTTATTTTTCGAATATTATTCTAATTTATGAAAATATCCACCAAGTCTGTGCGGGTAAAACTTGATCGAATTGATAAAAATATCATTCGACATTTACAAGCCAATGGCCGTATTCAAAATAATGATCTGGCGCGGGAAATTGGACTTTCACCTTCCTCCTGTTTGCGGCGGGTCAAATTACTGGAAGATGCGGGTGTGATTCAGAATTACACCACCATTGTCGATCAACAGAAAATTGGCTTTCAGCTGATTTTGTTTTCACGGATTTGGCTGGTCGGTCAAGATGCTGAAACCATTGACACCTTTATTGAGGCCATGAAAGAACTGCCTCAAGTGATGGAGTGCTATATCATTTTGGGGGAAAGTGATGCCTTGCTGAAAGTCGTGGTGCCTGATCTAGAAAGTTACCGTAAATTCCAGTCGACACATCTGACTAAAAAAAATGGTATTACCAGTGTTAAAACCGATTTACCGAGTCAGATTATTAAACAGAGTTTCCAATTGCCTTTAGAGGATTTATAAACGAATGGATTAAGAGTGACGATGGCGTATTTTTAATTCCAGCGCTAAATAATCATAGCCAGCTTAAATCACCCGCTATGTTGCAGATAGATAGATCGCAAGTTTGACGATAAGAAAAATATCAGGTTGCCTTGTTTAAAGACAACCTTTTTCTTGAGTAAAGCCGAGATACTAGGGAGTTTAAGTTTAGGCAGTTACCTGTGCTAAAAAATCACGATGAATATGGCTTAAATCCACCAATTCATAGTCTGATAATTCAAAAACTGTCCAAATCGCAATCGCATCTTCTTTTAAATCGACCGCTTGGGTGGCACGATTCGACACTTGCCACTGTAAATCAGAAATCCATAAATAGTATTGTCCTGTCATTGCATTAAATGCCTGAACTTTACCATCAGCATTAATCCCTTGAATGATGGCACCTTCAGGTAAAGTCGCTGCAAGACTCGGTAAGCTAATGTCCACAAAATGCTTGATTTGTCGCAAACCATAACCGGCAAACATTTCTTTTTGAGCTGCGCTTAACTGTGCATATTTTTGTTCTATATCTGCAATCACTATTGTGTCCATATCAATTCCCATCCGCCAAATGCTGAGACTTTGCTCAGTCATACTTCATTTTAAATATTAATTACTCGTTCTTGTTATACCTGAAATGACGCATTTAACGAATAAGACAATAGTGAAATGCCCCAACAGAACGCCAGATTTCAGTTCAATTCCATTTTAAAATTTAAATATGAAAGTTTTATGCCAAAAATATATATTCATGATTTTTACTTTCTACCACTTGGCGCATGATCAATCCTTTTTATGCTGTGCACGCGGATGCGCCTGATCATAAATTTGTGCCAGATGATCAAAATCGACATGGGTATAAATCTGGGTGGTGCTTAAATTACTGTGGCCCAGCATTTCCTGAACCGCACGTAAGTCGCGGCTATTCGACAGCATATGACTGGCAAAGCAGTGACGTAACAAATGCGGATGTAAATCCACATTGACGCCTGCGCGCTGCGCCTGAAACTTGACCCGATTTTCAATTTGGCGTGCACCCAGTGGATTGCCCTTCTGGGTAATAAATACATTCGCCTCTGGCACAAAATCGCCATTCCAGCGTGGATAAAGCTGTAACCAGACCATAACACTCTCTTTGGCCTTGGAGCCAAAAGGCACGATCCGGGTTTTATTGCCCTTACCGGTAATACGTAGCAACTGCCGGTTGAAGTCGATATCTTTGATTCTGAGGTTTTGTAATTCGGCCAGACGCAACCCACTGGAATACAGCAACTCCAGAATCGCTTTGTCCCGGAGCCACATTTGCTGCTGGATTTCATTTTCAGGCGCAGGCTGATCGATAATCTGATTCACGGTTTCAATATCCACCATGCCCGGCAAAGGACGCGATTGGCGCTTTAACTGAAAATCATCCGCCGGGTTAAAAGCGAGATGCTGGGCCTGCTCTGCCCATTTCATAAACTGGCGAATGGACGACAGCATGCGCTGAAGACTGCTGGGACTCAGCTGATGCTGTTCGACTTTTTCAGCCAGAAACTGGCGCAGGTCTGTGGCTTCTACATCATTTAAATTGAGCTGCTCACGCTGGCAAAACTCTAAAAAATCCGAGACATCACGAGCATAGGCCTGCAAGGTATGTTTAGACTGGTTCTGGATTTCACGTTCTTTCAGCCACATATTGAGTAAAAGTTGAGGAGGCACAGTCACTGCATGCTCCATTTAAAATTGCTCCAGATAATCTTGAATCAGTGCTGCCACCTGATCTGCATGAGTGTGGGCAAAGAAATGATTTCCGCCTTGGATGATATGCAGTTTTGCATGTTTAAATATTTTTTCTAAGTATTGTCCTACTTGAATCGTGCTTAGAGGATCATGATCTGCCCAAATTAGCAAAATGGGAATTTCAAGACCGGCGAGCTGATCAGGATTAAATTCAGTGTGATCTTGTACAAACCAGTTCGGTACTGCTTTAAACTGTTCACGATAATCTGTTCGCCAGTCGGCACAGTGAAATCTCTTCAAATTTAAACCGCCTGATGTCGCCAACAATACCAGCCCTTTGACTTTTTGCGGATGCTTAAGCGCCAACCCAACTGCCAGTACACCACCCATCGACTGGGCAATCAGAATGGAGTCATCCTGAATCTGCCTATTTACTAGTTCTTGCAAATCATACAGGTTTTGAATGGCTACATTTGGCGCTACCCCATCAAATCCTGGATAGGCAATGACCTGCTGATCTGGATATTCGGTTAATGCTGCCCTTAACGGCTGCCAAAAACCTTGGCTGCCAGATGCACCCGGTAAAAATACAAGCTGATTCATGAAGGCATAATCATGCATATTAAATTTCAGTTTCATCCTAACATAAAAAAAGCACCGTTCTGAGCACGGTGCTTTTTTAAAACTTAATGCCGATTAACCCTGAAAATAACGCAAATCCAGACGCCCTTCATACACGGTCGCCGTTGGTCCGGTCATCCAGACCACATCACCTTCTTTCCACTCGATCTGCAACTTGCCACCTGCCAGCTCGATTTCAACCTTGCTCGACAGCAGACCACGGCGCATCCCGGAAATGGCTGCGGCACAGGCACCTGTACCACAGGCCAGAGTCTCGCCGACACCACGTTCATATACACGCAAACGCGCATGTTTTTCATCAATGATCTGCATAAAGCCAGCATTGACCCGTGCCGGGAAACGCGCATGCGCTTCAACTTGTGGGCCAATACGTGCCACATCGGCAGCAATCACATCCGGTACAATCGTCACCGCATGTGGATTACCCATATTCACCACATCAATGCTCAGCTTTTCACCGCTAGCAAGCTCAATGTCATACAGGCTTTCCGGTGCATCGGCCAAAAATGGAATGTCCTGTGGCAGGAATTTCGGATAGCCCATATTGACCCGCACCCAGCCATTGGCACCCAATTCCGGTTCAACAATACCAGACTTCGTCTGTACCTTGATTTTGGTTTTGCTGGTCAGCTGACGGTCATGTACAAACTTGGCAAAACAGCGCACGCCATTGCCACATTGTTCTACTTCCGAACCATCGGCATTAAAAATCCGGTATTTAAAATCTGCACTCGGTACGTCTGGTGGTTCAACCACCAGCAGCTGATCAAAACCAATACCAAAATTACGATTGGCCAAGCGCTGAATGGTGACCGGATCCAAATAAGCGCGCTGGCTGATCAGATCAACCACCATAAAGTCATTGCCCAGACCATGCATCTTGGTAAATTCTAATAACATCTCGATTTAGTCCTTAAGGCAATAAACGCTCACGTTCCCAGAGTGATTCAATCGTCTCACGTTCACGAATCAAATGTGCCTGATCTGCATCAACCATCACTTCAGCCGCACGGCCACGGCTGTTGTAGTTTGAGCTCATCACAAAACCGTAGGCACCTGCGCCCAAGACTGCCAGTACATCATTTTCTTTGATTGCCAATTCACGCTCTTTACCGAGGAAATCACCGGTTTCACAGATTGCACCTACCACATCCCATTCTTTAGTTTCAGCATCAGTACGCGGCCTAACAGGTTGAATGTCCATCCATGCTTCATATAAAGCCGGGCGAATCAGGTCGTTCATCGCGGCATCAATAATCGCGAAATTACGGTGATTGGTCGGTTTGAGCAGATCGACTTTGGTCAGCAATACACCCGCATTGGCAGAAATACTACGCCCCGGCTCCATATACACTTTCAGGCCCAATTTTTCTAAAGCTGGACGCAGCGCATTGGCATATTCTTCAACCGATGGCGGGGTTTCATCTTTATAAGTCACACCCAAACCACCACCAATATCGATGTGTTTGAGGTGGATACCCATTTCTTTGAGCTGGTCAATCATGACAATGACACGATCCAGCGCATCAACAAAAGGCTGGGTTTCGGTGAGCTGTGAACCGATATGACAGTCAATCCCGACCACATCCAGATTGGCCAGTGACGCCGCATATTGATAGGTTGCAAATACGCTATCAGATGGAATACCGAATTTATTTTCTTTTAGACCGGTTGAAATATAAGGATGGGTTTTGGCATCGACGTCCGGATTCACGCGCAATGAAATCGGCGCTTTAACATTTAATTCAGCCGCAACCTTTTGAATACGATCCAGCTCGGCATGAGATTCCACATTAAAGCAGGCAATGCCCACTTCTAAGGCTTTTTTAATATCTGCTTCAGTTTTACCCAGACCCGAAAATACAATTTTTGCGGCATCACCACCGGCTTTTAGCACACGTGCCAATTCACCACCGGTCACAATATCAAAACCGGCCCCCTGTTTGGCCAATACATTCAATACCGCAAGATTGGAGTTGGACTTTACCGCGAAACAGATTTGATGATCGATAAAGTTAAAAGCACGGTCCATATCTAAAAAATGCTTTTCCAAGGTGGCTTTGGAATAAACATAGAGAGGTGTGCCAAATTGCTCTGCGAGCTGTTGTAATGAACATTGCTCAGCGTGCAATACCCCATTAATGCGGGTGAAACTCATGAAGGTATCCTTTCTTTGAAAGCGTTAAGGTGTAGTCGTTGAATCTGATGCTTCAGGCGCAGCAAACTGTTGTTGCACAGGGGCATCTCGTTTTTCATCGGAGGCTTTGGATTCAGCTTCGGTATTTTTATATAACAAATACTTGGCACGCTTGTCGTAATCTGGATCATTCGGCAAGTGCAACGCACCTGACTGCCCACAAGCTGCAAGAACAAGACTTGTCGCCAAGATACTGATGTAGCAAATGACTTGATGCATCTGACCACCTAATTGAATAGTGTTTCGATGAAGTATAACGCGATGATCACCATGACCAAAGCGCTAAAGCCTAGAGATTATCTTTAGCGATAAAAAAACGCCAGCAGATCGCTGACGTTTTTATTGATAAGGTTTATTTATGTTTCTGTTTATAGAAACCGAAATAGCCAATAACCAGAAGGATAAACCAGATCGGGCTGACCATCAGTGCTTGACGGGTATCGTCTTCCAGCGCCAACACCACGATCATGCTCAGGAAGAATACGATCACAATCCAGCAGGTCACCAGACCGCCCGGCAACTTAAAGGTCGATTTGGCATGCAATTCTGGACGTGTTTTGTAGTACACGATATAGCTCCAGATAATGATGATCCAGACACAGATAAACAGAATCGTGGATAAAGTCGTTGCTAAAGTGAAAGCGCGGACGGTATCTGGAACGAAATACTGTAGTGCTGCACCCAGCAACAAACATACCGCAGAGAAATACAAGGCATTTGCCGGAACTGCACGACGGTTTAAGCGACCAAAGGCAAGTGGTGCCTGCTCTTCACGCGACAGACCGAACAGCATACGACTGGTCGAGAATACCCCACTGTTCATCGATGACATCACCGAGGACAACACTACCAGGTTCATGATGATCGCAGCTGCGGCAATACCAGCCTGACTAAACAGGTTCACAAAGGGCGAGATATTTGGATCAATCTGATTCCATGGCGTTACCGACATCACAATCAAAAGTGCCAGTACATAGAAAATAATGATACGGATCGGAATCGAGTTCACTGCTTTCGGCAGGTTCTTTTCCGGATCTTTGGTTTCAGCTGCGGTCGTACCCACCAGCTCTACACCCACGAAGGCAAAAATCGCAATCTGGAACCCAGCCAGGAAGCCCATCGCTCCAGTCGGGAAGATACCGCCATGTGACCAGATATGACTAAATGACGCAACTGTGCCGGCATCCGAGGTAAACCCGGTAAAGACCATCCACAGGCCAACGGCAATCAGCACCACAATCGCGATAATCTTGACCAGAGCAAACCAGAATTCCATTTCACCAAACAGTTTGACCGTGACCAGGTTCAAACCCATGATAAACACAATCGCGGCAACGCTGATCATCACTCCTTCTTCAGGACTAAAGGGCAAGCCATTATTGAAGAATTGCAGGTAATAAATAATCGCGGATAGATCTGCGATCCCGATAGTGATCCAGCACAGCCAGTAGGTCCAGCCAACAAAGTATCCGGCCCAAGGCCCGATCAGATCCGTGGCAAAATCAATGAATGATTTATATTGCAAATTCGAGAGCAACAACTCACCGAGTGCACGCATTACCAGAAATACCATAAAACCGATGATCATATAGATCACCAGAATAGAAGGGCCTGCGAGACTGATGGTCTTGCCCGAACCCATAAACAGGCCGGTTCCGATGGCGCCACCAATGGCAATAAGCTGTAGATGCCGATTGGATAAACTTCGCTGTAACTCACCGTGCTCTGCCGATGAACTGTTATATTTTTCTGACATTATTGATTTCAACTTCGAGTTTTACTCGCGACAAATTAACGTAAAAAAGGCTGAATACAAAAAGAAAAATCACATCATTTGTATTTTCTGCCTAAACTGTAAAGTTCATTTATTTTTCTTATATCTCACTCGCACCAGCTTAACGCTTATTTTTTCGACGCCCGAGATTCAAGAAACTTCTTGTCAAAGCAGCAAAACCATGTAAAAACTAGAACACAATTCCGCCATTTTAAGTATTCAGGATGAATACCGATGGCACAATAATTGCTTTTTAATCAATATCTCGAATTACATAGACATGGATCAATAAGAAGAATTTTATGCAAAATTTACAAAGTTTAATGGAGACTTTAAGCGGCTGGGTCTGGGGCCCTTATATGCTGGTACTGATTGTCGGCACCGGGATATTCCTCACTTTCCGCTTATTGTTCTGGCAATTCCGTATGCTGCCACTGGCCTTCAAACAGGTTTTTGGCAAGCATCCCGAGCACTCAGGTGATATTTCCCAGTTCGCTTCACTGATGACCGCACTGTCTGCCACGATTGGTACCGGTAATATTGCCGGCGTAGCCACCGCCTGTGTGCTGGGTGGTCCGGGTGCGGTGTTCTGGATGTGGATGACTGCCCTGTTTGGTATGGCGACTAAATACGGCGAAGGTGTCCTTGCAGTCAAATACCGAATTAAAAATGAAAAAGGTGAAATGTCGGGTGGTCCGATGTACTACATCGAACGTGGCCTGAAATGGAAATGGCTGGCGCTGATTTTTGCCTTGTTCGGGACACTGGCCTCTTTTGGGATCGGCAGTTCAGTGCAGTCCAATACTGTTGCACTGGCAGTTGAAAACAGTTTGGGGATCGAAACCTGGATGACCGGTATTATCATTACTGCCTTTTCAGCACTGGTGATTCTGGGCGGGATTAAATCGATTTCCAAGGCATCTTCGGTGATTGTTCCAATCATGGCGGTAGGCTATGTGGCTGGTGGTCTGGTCATTATTCTCAACAATTTAGAACTGGTAGCGCCTGCACTAAAAATGATCTTCACCTATGCTTTTACCGGTGAAGCTGCAGTAGGCGGTGCGATTGGTGCGGCGATTCGTTATGGTGTAGCACGTGGGGTATTCTCGAATGAAGCCGGCATGGGCTCTGCGCCGATTGCAGCCGCAGCAGCAAAAACCGACCATCCTGCCCGTCAGGGTCTGGTCTCTATGACCGGTACTTTTATTGATACCATTATTGTGTGTTCGATTACTGGTATTGTTCTGGTCATGGGCTACATCATGGCCGGTAATTCATTTGGTGATCAGACCGGTGCAGTACTGACGATTGGCGTGTTCGACAAACTCCTGCCCGGTGTCGGTGGCTGGGTGGTCACCTTCGGAATTATTTTCTTTGCTTATTCCACGATTTTAGGCTGGAGCTACTACGGCGAAAAATGTGCCACTTACTTGCTCGGCGAAAAGTTCGTTCTACCCTATCGTATTATTTATATTGCATCGGTTTTTGTCGGCTGTATCGCGACACTGGATCTGGTCTGGTTATTTGCCGATACCTTTAATGGTCTGATGGCGGTTCCCAACCTGATTGCATTGCTGTTATTGTCTGGCGTGATTGCCAAGGAATCGAAAGACTTCATCGCAAGGCGTAAATCTGGTGAACTTTATTAACCGCCTTATTGCTTAAATCCCGAACCAAGAGAATAAAAAGCCACATCAATTGTGGCTTTTTATTATTAATTATTCGAAATCCAAATCCAATATTCATGTTCTATGAGCGTAAACCGCCCCATTCTGGTAATTTGCCGTCAGATTCGAGTTCAAGTGCCAGTCCTAAAGATAAAACAAAAAACTGAATGCCTTCAATTTTCATATTGCCCTGATCATCTTCCAAGTACTCGCTCAGTTTTTGATAAGTTTTATGCTGCAGGTCAAAAGGTACATCCAGATATAGACTGCCCGAATACACGTCACTGCGGACTGTGGGCTCAATGCCCAAACACGGTATATAACGGATACCCTGTTGCTCTAACCAGCCGATAAACATTTGCCGAACCGAGTGAGCGTCCTGATCTGGGTATACATACTGTTCAAAATGCACAAACAGCACATCACGGTTTTTTTCACGTGCGATCGCATCAATATGTTTCAGCAATTGTGACAAGATCTGTTCCATTTCAGCATAACAAGACGGGCATTATAGACGGCGTTGATACACAACATCCGAATAAGCACAAATAAAAACGACAAGCCTTGTCGTAAAAACCATGATTTCTCAGGTGAAAGGCTTGGTTTTAGATCACATTCACCGCTATGCTGTCAGTCAATTTCAATCGCTTCATCTTAAAATATGGCTAAAGCAAAAAGTGTCTATCGTTGTGAACAATGTGGTGCAGATCATCCGAAATGGTCGGGACAATGTTCGGAATGTGGGGAATGGAACAGCCTGACTGAGGTCAGCATTGCACCTGCGGTTACACATCGGGCTCAGCCAAAAATCGCGGGTGGATATGCAGGTCAGGCATCCACAATCACCATCTTAAATCAGGTCTCAGTCTCTCATGAAACACGCTTACCGACCGGTATCAGTGAGTTTGACCGGGTTCTGGGTGGCGGACTGGTAACGGGTTCAGTGGTTCTGATCGGCGGTGATCCCGGCATTGGTAAATCAACCATTTTGCTGCAAACAGCCACGCATATGGCCTCTGTCAAAAATCCGGCCTTATATGTCACCGGCGAAGAATCCCTGTCTCAGGTCGCATTACGTGCCCAGCGTCTGGATCTGCCAACCGATCAGCTCAAGGTCATGGCAGAAACCTGTGTCGAACGCATTTGTGAAGTATTGGCCCAGCAACGTCCTGCCGTCGCAATTCTGGACTCAATTCAAACCCTGTATACCGAGACCTTACAATCGGCTCCAGGTGGAGTCTCGCAGATTCGTGAATCCGCTGCCCTGCTGACCCGTTTTGCCAAAAACAGCGGTACCTCTTTATTTCTGGTCGGTCATGTCACCAAAGAAGGCGCCTTGGCAGGCCCACGCGTACTTGAGCATATGGTCGATTGTGTACTCTATTTTGAAGGTCAGTCCGATTCACGTTACCGGATGATCCGTGCCGTCAAAAACCGTTTTGGCGCGGTGAATGAACTCGGGGTGTTTGGCATGACCGACAAAGGGCTGCGCGAAGTGTCCAATCCATCTGCAATATTTTTAAGCCGTTATGATGAAGCGATTCCGGGCTCGATTGTTATGATCAGTCGTGAAGGCACGCGTCCACTCCTGGTCGAAGTACAGGCTTTGGTCGATGATGCACATGGTCAGCCACGACGGGTCGCGCTGGGTCTGGACCAGAACCGCCTGAATATGCTCTTGGCCGTCATGCACCGGCATGGCGGTGTGCAAACCTCAGGTCAGGATGTGTATGTCAATATTGTTGGTGGTCTTAAAATTACGGAAACCGGCTCCGATCTGGCGGTACTTCTGGCCTGCGCTTCCAGTATTCGTGGCAAGGCCTTACCACAACAACTGGCTGTTTTTGGGGAAGTCGGGCTGTCTGGTGAAATTCGTCCCGTGCCAAATGGACAGGAGCGTCTGAAAGAAGCAATCAAGCATGGTTTTAAATACATTATTGTGCCGCGTGGCAATGCACCGCAAAAAACCATTGCAGGCGTGCAGATTATTGCTGTTGCCCGTTTGCATGAAGCCCTGAGTGAAGCCATGTCTTTAAGTGATGAGCTAAATTAAGCATCAGGCAGTGAATTTGCAGTAAAGCGCAAAAAAATACAGATTTTTGATTGAAATTCCACACAAAGCCTATATAAATAGACTGTACAAATAGGTTTTATTCTCATAGGAAAAATGAATGCAAGTTCGACAGCGCGGTTTGATTACAGGTATCTTGACAGCAGTATTATTGGTTGCGCCTTTTGCTGCTGAAGCAAAACGTGCCGGTGGCGGTAAAAGTCACGGTATGCAACGTTCTGCACAGCCTACCCAATCTTATCAACAACCTCGTCAAGCTGCGCCTGCTCAACAAGCGCCAGCTGCCGGTGCTGCAACCCAGCAAAAATCTGGCCCAGGTGTGGGTGGTATGGTTGCTGCCGGTGTAGCGGGTGCTGCGATTGGTGCCGTAGCTGCCAATGCATTGGCCGATGATCAAAGTGTGGCAGCGTCTGAAGCTCAGGCGGCTCCAGCAGAAGAGGAAAAAGGTGGTATTCCAGGCTGGATCTGGATCCTGCTTGCTGCTGCTGTTGCCTTCTTCATTTTCCGTAAGATGGGCGCAAAAAAAAAAGTAGCTTCTAATCCATTTGCACCAAATAGCGGTGCTGGTAATACAGCACCTTTTGGTCAAGCACCGACTGCACCTCGCGGTGGTGACAATAGCAATATCTTTGGTCAGAATGTTGGTGGTCAAACGCCAAGTACTAATGCACCGTTTGGTTCTGCGCCGGTAAATACGGCGCCTTTCGGCACGGCTTATACCCAAAGTGGTAGCCAGTTACCGGATGGTACTGAACCTGCCGCGTTCTTGCGTGTCGCACGTCAGCGTTTTAACCACATTCAGTCTATGAATACGGCAAGCAATATTTCGGAAATTCAGCGTTACCTAACTCCTGATCTTTATCAGTCAATGCGTAATGACATCATGAGCAATCAGGATCAGGATGTTGCCGAGTTTTCAAATCTGAATGCCATGGTGGTAGATTCATCGACTGACAATGGTCAGTATATTGTCAGCGTACGCTTTACCGGTACGGTAAGCGAAGACTTGAACAGCTTGCCACAACCGTTTGCAGAAATCTGGCATTTCACTAAACCAGCAGGTTCAAATCAGGACTGGGTGGTTGCAGGTATTCAGCAAGACTAATTCTGAACAGATAATATTTAGACAGCGGCTTTCGAGCCGCTGTTTTTATTTTTAAAGCTTATATTTTTTAATACCCCCCTTTTAGCCTGTCCAATAGTTCTTTTTATTTTTCATATAAATAGTTTGATGTTTCGTATTTAAAATATAAACAATAATTGTTATCATTCGCATCGAAATAGCTTAACAAGTTTAATAGATAGAATTTTCGATGATGAGTAGTCCGAATATGCATGCAATAGCGACTGAAACAGTTACTGCACCGAGTCCATCGAGCAAAAATAAAGTTAAAGCAAATCTGCTGGTTTATCGTGGGATGATTTTATATCGTTTTCTTCTGGCTGGTGTCGGCGGTTATATGCTTGCCTCGCTGGCTGCCGTCGTGATTGCCCAGATATTTATGGATGCAGGAAGCAGTGCTGCCATGTCAGCCACCCTGATTGGTTTTAGCCTGAATACCGCAGCCTTTATTTGGGTATTTATGGTCAACAAAACTGTCAAGGCAACGCTCGGAATCGTAATTCCCAGTGTTTTGCTCTATATCGCATATAAATTCCTAGGAAATTAAGATGAGAGTAGATGCAAAACAGGAAGGGCCACGCCAGTCGATGTCATGGTTGCATACCTGGGCCAGTCTGATTTTAGGCTGGCTTTTATATGCGATTTTTTTAACTGGAACTTTAAGTTTTTTCCAGAATGAAATCAGCATCTGGATGAAACCGGAATTTCATCAGTCAGTCCCACAAAAGTCCCAAATCGAACAGACCCGTGTCGCATTGGCTTATCTGCAACAGCATCATCCGGATGCCGGCAGCTGGGCGATTCAGCTGCCTAACTCACGCCAGAATACCACCATACTGAATATTCGCGGTGCCGGTGAAGATCCGCGTGCCCGTCGTGGCGGTACCCGCCTAACCATTGACAGTGCAACCGGTGAAGTGCTGCAAGCCCGTGAAACACGCGGTGGTTCATTCTTATACCGTTTTCATTTTGAACTGTACGGACTGCCCCGAATCTGGGCGCGCTGGATTGTCGGCATTGCAACCTTGCTCATGCTGGTGGCGATTATCAGCGGTGTCATTACCCATAAGAAAATTTTTAAGGATTTCTTTACTTTCCGTCCTGGCAAAGGTCAGCGCTCCTGGCTGGATGCCCATAATGCAACGGCGGTATTTGCCCTGCCGTTCCATATCATGATTACCTTTAGCGGTTTGTTACTGCTGCTGTTTACCCTGATGCCTTGGGGTGTCAGCCAGATTTATGAAAATCGAGGCGCATTTCTGCAAGATCAACGTAAGAGCTTGATTCAGGACAATAGCGTTCAGGCTGAATCCGGTGATAGTGACCAGCGTCGACTGCGTGGCGAGGGAGAGAGTCGTAGTGAACGTGGTGATATGTCTGCACGGAGTGAAGCTCGCCGTTCGCGTGGTGATGCACCACCTGCACGCCCTGCGCCATTGGCAGACTTAGCGCCCATTCTTGCAGCAGCAGAAAAGCAATGGAAAAACAATCCGGTTGCTACAATTAACATCATCCAGCCAAATACCGCCAAAGCTGAAATTGAACTTCGTGCCTTAAATGGGGTCAGCGTAGCCTATCGCAATGTTTATCCGAGTCTGGCTTTCAATGGCGTGACGGGTGAATTAAAGCCGGATCAAACCACACTGAAAACACCTTCAGTTGCAAACGGTATTTATAACGTATTTACCACATTGCATGAAGCACGTGGCGTGGACTTGGCTCTACGCTGGTTATTGTTCATGTCTGGTGTGGTCGGCACATTCATGATTGCGACTGGTTTGATTCTGTGGTGTGTCAAACGCGCACCACAACAACAAAAGCAAGGCTATAAATCTTTTGGTTATCGTCTTGTGGAAGTGACTAATATCGCGGCAATTATCGGTTTACCGATTGCCTGTGCTGCCTACTTTTATGCCAACCGTTTTATTCCTGCAGACATGGACATGCGTTTGAACTGGGAAATTCGCAGCTTCTTTATCGCGTGGTTGCTGACCTTAGTTTATGCCATGATTCGTAGCAATCGTCAGGCCTGGCTAGAGCTGCTCCTGCTTGCAACAGCAGCATTTGCCCTACTCCCAATTGTAAACTTCCTGACCGGCGGTCAGGCAATCTGGAACAGCATCATGCATGGTCAGTGGATGATTGCTTCTTTTGATCTGGCGATGTGGGCGCTTGCAATCCTGTTCTGGTTTGCATTCAAGAAAGTAAAAAACCATAAAGGCTTGCCGCCTAAAAAATCCAAAGTGATGCTCAAGGAGAATCAGGCATGATGTTCTTCTTATTGATTTGGGCTTTGACTTCTCTCGGTTTATTTGCACTTGCCGCGTCGATGTCCAAACATCAGAAACAGATCTTTGCTAAAGAGCTAGATGCTTCCAAAACCAGAATGGCCAGCATTCTTGGCTGGGTGATATTAACGATTGCGCTCATCCTGTGCCTGTTCGCAGGTACAATCAGTAACATGATCAGTTATTGGCTGGGCAGTTTAACTTTTGCAGCATTGGTCGTTGGTTTAAGCCTGAGCTATCTGGAAAGTAAAATTAAAGTAATCGCCTCAATCTGTGTGGTAATCGCCGTGATTTCAGCAATCATTTGCTTGGTCTAAAATTCTAATTTACCCCCTCATACTTGAAAAGCTGATCTTCGGATTGGCTTTTTTAATTTAAACCTTTAGTCTACGCATAATATTTTTGAGATGTTGATATGACCCAGCGTGTTTCTCCCTCTGCTGCCCTGACCAATCTTGCCTTAGCAGGCAATGCTGAAGCGCAATTTGAATTGGCTGAACTGTATATGCAAAGCGAGCATGATGATGACATTATTCTGGCTGAAGAATGGGCATTGAAAGCTGCCAACGGCGGACTGGTTGATGCGATGTACTGGTTAGGTGAAGGTTATACCGTTTATGCCAAAGAACTGGCTGAAGAAGATCCAGAAGAATCTAAAGCTCACTTTGAGTTAGCCTATTACTGGCTAAGTAAGGCCAATATCGAGAAGCACCCTGCTGCGACTTTAGAGCTGGCCGGTTTTTACCGTCGCGGTGATGTGATTGAAGAAGATGTAGAAAAATCAATCTCTTTAGTTAAACAGGCTGCGGAATGGGGCGAAGTTCAAGCGATGCGCGATCTTGCATTTATTTATGCCAATGGTTTAGGCGTAGATGGCGATGAAGAACAGGCTGAGTTCTGGACTCAAAAAGCAGATGCTGCTGAAACTAAATAAGTAAGAAAAGCCCGTCAGATGATGGGCTTTTTATTATAAAAATAGTCTGGCTCAATTGAAAAAGCACCTATATATTAGTCATTAATATTAATAAAATTCTGATAACAATATGGCTTACCAAGCAACAGTATTAAACGTAATGATCGCTTCACCAAGCGATGTCGCAGAAGAAAGACGACTTGTTCGTGATGCAATCTATGAATGGAATGCAATTCATTCTAAGCAATTTAATGTAATGTTAAATCCTATCAGATGGGAAACTCATGTAGCACCTGAAATGGGTAATAGGCCTCAAGAAATTATCAATAAAAGTATTCTCAATGATGCCGACATTCTGATTGGAATATTTTGGACTCGATTAGGTACAGACACTGGGGAATACGCCAGCGGTACTGTAGAGGAAATTTCCAGACATATCGACTCTCAAAAACTGACTTCAATTTATATCTGTGATAAACCTATTCCCCCAAGTCAAATTACTGAACAATATCAAAAACTACAAATTCAAATCAGGGAGTGGAAGCCAAGTGGCGTACTAGAATTTTACAATGATTTATCTATTTTTAAGCAAAAAATTAAAGATCATTTATCTCTTCATATCCAGCAAAATACATACATTCAAAATATCTTAAATAATCTAAAAATCATTGATTTCAAAAACCCTAAACTCTTAAAACAAAAAAATGAATTAAGCGAGAGAATGATGCAACTTTTACTAAGTGCTGGTGAACGCGAAAGTGAAATTCAATTTTTACAAAATATTGATTCTACCCAACTGCATGCTGGCGATTTACATTTGAATTTAAATAGCCAAAGAGAAATTTCTCAATGGAAAACGGCTATCACTGATCTAAAGAAATCAGGATTTATTAATGATCTTGGCAACAATGGTAGGCTGTATGAATTAACTGGTTTAGGCTGGAATACTTTTGATCAACTAAAAGCTCAAAGCTTAGAAAACAATTAATATTATCTTTTTTCAACTTGGCTCATTCATAGAATCCAAGTACAATACTGCGCTAGTCGAGGGATGCTGCGACGTTTTACAGGCACTAAATGTAAAATCGCTAGGCTCGACCATCGGTCAGACATTCGTTCTGATCAACAACGGCATCCGCGAACAGAACGATCCAATCTATTTTTTCCTAGGAGATCCTGATGAACGCGGTTACTGCTTCATTTACAGATTACAAAGTTGCTGATATTTCACTTGCTGATTACGGCCGTAAAGAAATTAAACTTGCAGAAGCTGAAATGCCAGCCCTTATGGGTCTGCGTAAACGCTATGCTGCTGCTAAACCACTTGCAGGCGCGAAAATTCTCGGCTGTATCCACATGACCATTCAAACTGCTGTTCTTATTGAAACACTGGTTGAATTGGGCGCCGAAGTTCGCTGGACTTCATGTAACATCTTCTCTACTCAAGATCATGCTGCTGCTGCAATCGCGGCTGCGGGTATTCCTGTGTTTGCCTGGAAAGGCGAAACTGAAGAAGAATACATGTGGTGTCTTGAACAACAGATCAATGTCAATGGCAAACCTTGGGATGCCAACATGATTCTTGACGATGGCGGTGATTTAACGCTACTTGTTCATGAAAAATACCCAGAAGTGATTGCTAAAATCCACGGTGTCACTGAAGAAACAACGACAGGTGTTCAACGTCTGTATGAAATGCTTCGTGATAGCACTTTAAAAGTTCCTGCAATCAACGTAAACGATTCTGTTACTAAGTCTAAGAACGACAACAAATACGGTTGCCGCCACTCTCTAAATGATGCAATCAAACGCGGTACAGATATGCTTTTATCTGGCCGTCGTGCACTTGTAATCGGTTACGGTGACGTAGGTAAAGGTTCTGCGCAATCACTTCGTCAAGAAGGCATGATTGTACGCGTAACTGAAGTTGATCCAATCTGTGCGATGCAAGCATGCATGGACGGTTACGAAGTTGTTTCTCCATACAAAAATGGCGTGCAAACTGGTAAGAAAGAAGACGTGAATCTTGATCTTCTTCAAAACACTGACCTGATCGTGACTACAACGGGTAACTACCACGTGTGTGACTCGGCAATGCTTGATTCATTAAAAGCGGGCGCTGTGGTATGTAACATCGGTCACTTCGATACTGAAATTGATACAGCTTACCTACGTGGCTACAAGTGGGTTGAAGTGAAACCTCAAGTACACCAAGTGTATCGTTCAGAAAATGAAAATGATTACCTGATCCTTCTTTCTGAAGGTCGTTTGGTAAACCTTGGTAATGCGACTGGTCACCCATCACGTATTATGGATGGTTCATTTGCCAACCAGGTATTGGGTCAAATGCATTTATTCGCTGAGAAATTTGCTGATCTTCCAGAATCTGAAAAAGCTGCACAAATTCGTGTAGAGCTTCTTCCTAAGAAATTAGACGAAGAAGTCGCTGCTGCAATGGTTGCAGGTTTTGGTGGTGTTCTGACTCAATTGACTCAAGAGCAAGCGGATTACTTAGGCGTTGCTGTTGAAGGTCCGTTTAAAGCGGATGCTTATAAATACTAATTAAACTCCACCCTCTCCCTAACCCTCTCCCATAGGGAGAGGAAACATTCATTACCAAATGTATGTCATCGAGGGTAAGTCCTCTCCTTTCAGGAGAGGATTTAGGAGAGGTAAAACTAATTAAAAAGTATTTATAAAAAGGATTTCAACATGTCTAAGCAAATTCCAATTTCATTTGAATTCTTCCCGACCAAAACTGATGTGGGTGCGGAAAAACTCAAAGTGGTTCATCAAGAACTACAATTGCTCAATCCAGAATTTTTCTCTGTAACTTATGGTGCAGGTGGTTCAACTCGTGAACGCACCCTGTCTACCATCAACGATTTTAATGGCAAAGGTGCACCGGTTGCCCCTCACCTGTCATGTATCGGCGATGACAAAGCGCGTATTGCAGAACTGCTTGATCTGTACAAATCACAAGGCATTGACCGTATTGTTGCCCTCCGCGGTGACTTGCCATCAGGTCAGGTTGGTTTGGGTGAATTACCCTATGCCGCTGATCTGGTTCGCTTTATCCGTGAATATTCAGGCGATCATTTCAAGATTGAAGTCGCAGCTTATCCGGAAATGCATCCTCAGGCAGAAAGCTTTGATCAAGACATCCAGCACTTTGTTGAAAAAGTACAAGCTGGTGCCAATGCAGCATTAACCCAGTTCTTTTTCAATCCAGATGCTTATTTCTACTTTGTAGATCGCATCCAGAAAGCCGGAGTTGATATTCCTGTGGCGCCGGGCATTATGCCAATCACCAATGCCAGCAACCTGATCCGCTTTGCGGACGGTACCGGTGCCGAGATTCCACGCTGGATTCGCAAGCAACTGGCAACCTATGGTGATGATACTGCCAGCATCAAAGCCTTTGGCCACGAAGTTGTGGTTAAATTCTGTGAGCGTCTGCTTGCAGGTGGCGCACCAAGCTTGCACTTCTACACCATGAACACCACTGATCCTACACGCCAACTTGTAAAAGACTTAGGTCTAGCATAAGTTTTTAGGCTGCATTGATCTCACCCATTTTCTCCCCTTGGGAAAAACACAAAGAGGGTGTAAATAGCAATGCAGTCTTGTTTTGTTCCATCTGAGAGTAATCCCTCCATGCCACGTTTTTTTATTGAAGCAGACTTAAATGTTGATACTACGGTTGAGTTAACGGAAACCGTTTTTCATCATTGGGTAAAGGTATTACGTGCTCAAGCGGGCGAAACCGCGACCCTGTTCAATGGACAGGGTGGCGAATATGAAGTGACCTTAACTGAGGTTGCTAAAAAATCAGCCACAGTATCGGTCAATGCATTTAATCCCGCCAATCGCACACCCAAGTTCCAGGCCTTGCTCGGTCAGGTGATGAGCAAAGGCGACCGCATGGATTATGCGATTCAAAAAGCTGTGGAATTGGGCGTTTCCGAAATTCAGCTGCTGACTTCGGATCGTTGTGAAATGCGCTTGAAGTATGATCGTGACCAGAAAAAACTGGATCACTGGCAGGGGATCGCGATTGCAGCATGTGAACAGTGTGGACTGAATATTGTGCCTAAAATTTTAGCACCAATATCACTTGAAAAATGGTTGGAAACCGAGCTACCCAAGACCAAACTGGTTTTGGCCCCCAATAAAGATGAAACAGATGTACTGGCAGATGCGACCCTGGATATTGCCCTGCTGATTGGCCCTGAAGGCGGTCTCAGTGAGGCAGAAATTACAGCGGCAAATGCAAAAGGTTTTCTAAACTGGTGTATTGGTGAACGCGTACTACGTACCGAAACAGCCCCTGTCGTGGCCCTTTCAATTTTGAACTATAATCTCTAGTTCATCAGGCCAGTAAAAATTTGTCTTTAATTTTGTTGATTTTTATTCCTAAGACCTCTAACCTCGATGAAAGAATAATAACTATTGATGAGTTAATTTTACACATTTCCTGGAGTTTTTTTATAAGAACAATACATAGGGAAAAACGTTTAGGATGAATACAGGCATTGAATCACATGGTTGATAAGCAAGACGACTATATCCAGCAGCATTTGCATCATGCTCAGATTGCGAACACACTTCGCCATAGTCGCTATTTTTTAATCAGTATAATGGTGATTTGCCTTTATATTTTTTGTATTTATCACCTTCAATATCGTCCTTCCAATACCTATTTTAATATCTGGTTTATTCTGACCGAGCTACTGGTCAGTATGTGCTGGTTGGTGAGCACACTTTATTTTAAGCCTGAACAATATGATTTGAAAGGCGCACATCGCTGGTTACAGATTCAGAGTCTTGCTGTCGGGAGCTGTATTGCTGTCGGTATTTATACAATTTATTACTATTTGCCGCAGGCCAATCCTGCATTCGAAGATATTGAAGCACTGACCTTGTCTGCTCTGCTCCTGATTGTGACTCAGGCATTTGGCTTGACTTATCTGACCCAAAAACTCAGTTATTTCTGCCTGGTATTTTTACCCTCTTTATTCCCTTTTTTATTGTCGCAAATTTATCATGTCAGCCTTTCCAATCCCTTCTTCGGTCTGGCCTTAAATTTTGCGGTGATTGTCATTCTGCTGTGTGCCAATAGTAGTTATCGTATTCATCGCCGGACATCGCGCTTGTATGCAGAAAACAGTCTGCTGGTTAAAAATGCCGAACAGCAAGTACTCTGGAGCGATGAACTGTGTCAGCAACTGCAAACTGAAGTCAATAAATCCAAGGATATCGAATTACAGTTACAGCTCAACAATCAACTGCTGGAACAGAAAGTTCGGGAACGTACCTACGATATTGAACAGATTAATCATCATTTAAAAAATCAGCAACAAAATCTGCAACTTGCCCATGAAATTGCCGGCATTCGGCCATGGGACTGGAATATCCAGGATCGTACAATTACCCTGACCAATCATAAAGATGAAAAAATCCTGCGTGATTCTAAAGACCATCATCTGCAATTAGAGTATCTGATTCATCCGGATGACCTGGACTATTTTAAAAGCAACATGAAGCAGCATCTACGTGGCCGGATTGAACGTTATGATGTCACCTACCGGATCCAGCTCAGTGATGGCAGCTGGAGCTGGGTGCATGATATTGGCCGTGTGATTCAACGTGATCCCAAAAATAATAAGCCGTTACGTATGGTGGGCATTCGTCGGGATATTCAGCAGGAACGCATTTCTCAGGAACGCTTGAAACTGGTCGCCAGTGTACTGGAACAGGCCGCGGAAGGGATTTTTATTCTCAATCCTGAACTGTATTATATTGATGTCAATCCTCACTATGAATACCTGAGCGGCTATGATCGAGAGCAGATCATCGGTAAGTTTTTATTCGATATTGCCGCGCAAAATAAGGCCGAACAACGCAGCAGCCATGCCAGCATTATCAAACAGCTGCAAAAGATTGGCTCCTACGATGGGGAAGTGCAGGCAAAGTTTCTGTCCGGCAAACAGTCCACTTTATGGCTGCATATCAATGCCGTCACTGATGATGAGGGCCGGATTACCCATTATGTCGGAATTGTCTCAGATCTGACCGAACGTAAATTACAGGAACAGCGCCTGTCATATCTGGAAAATTATGACACCCTGACCGATTTGCCGAATCGTTTCTATTATAACTATCAGCTGCATCAATATCTGGTCTCGCAAAAAGATTCCATTCAGCAGATGGCAGTGATCCGGCTGAACATCGATCGCTTCCGCCCGTTAAATGAATATCTGTCCAATAATGGCGGTGATGAACTTTTACGTCAGGTGGCGCAGCGCCTGCGTATGACCAATGCAGAAGCCCTGTTTGTAGCACATCTGAATGGGGATGATTTTGCAATTATCTACGAGATTTCGCACATTCGCCCTTCCGTGCAGCATCACTGTGAACGCATTGCCCAGGCTTTTAGCGCACCATTTAATATTTATGGTCAGGATTATGTAATTACTCTTTCTATGGGAGTGGCATTTTATCCGGATCATGGCCGACAACTCGATTATTTAAATAACTGCGCCGAACAGGCGCTGAATGAAGCCAAAAATCTGGGCGGCAATACCATTCATTTTTATTCCAGTCAGAATGAGGGTTTACAGGAACAGGGAATTTTCCTGGAACGGGATCTGCGTAAAGCCATTCAGAACAATGAACTGATTGTCTATTATCAGCCAAAAATCAATTTCAGCGATCAGAGCATTTATGGCTTTGAAGCATTGATTCGCTGGAATCATCCAGAAAAAGGCATTATTCCACCCGGCCTGTTTATTCCTTTAGCCGAACAGACCAGCCTGATTTCAGACATTGGCCGTCTGGTGATACAGCAAACTGCCAAACAGATTCGTCAATGGAATGATCTCGGTTTTAATCATATTTGTGTATCAGTCAACATCGTGGCGCAACAATTGCGGCGCGGCCAATTACTTGACGATCTGGATCAGGCCATTGACGATAACCAGATTTCAGGTACCAGTCTGGAACTGGAAATTACCGAATCGTCTTTAATTGAAAATTCAGAAACCGTCAAAAACCTGCTGAACGAAATCAAACAGCGACAGATTCATATTGCCCTAGATGATTTTGGGACAGGCTACTCATCTCTGTCCTATCTTGCTGATTTCCCGATTGATACCTTAAAAATCGACCGTAGTTTCGTTTCCAAGATTGGAGAGAACAAGCAGGAAGCCATAGTCAGTGCCATGGTGGCGATGGGTAAAGCCATGGGGATGACCGTGGTGGCAGAAGGGATCGAAACCATTGAACAGTTAGAATATCTGCGTGATTTAGACTGTGATATCGCTCAAGGATACCTTTTCTCCAAACCGCTGCCCGAACAGGAAGCCACTGCGTATTTGACACAAAATATGACCAACGATTCTTATACTTATCAAGTCTAAGTTTATACCCTCCCCCAATAAGATTGTTGGAAAAACGGCCGTCTTTGGCTGTGCGAACTGGCGAACAAATGGTATATTCGGGGACATAAATAAATTTTTTACCCGCTGACCGGGTAATCTTTACAACGATCGAGAGACTGATGGACGAACAATCTTTAAAGCAACAGGCCCTTTACTATCACGAGTTTCCTACCCCGGGGAAAATCAGCGTTACACCAAGCAAACAATTGGTCAACCAACGTGACTTAGCCCTTGCTTACTCGCCTGGCGTAGCTGCACCATGTCTTGAGATTGAACGCGATCCTTCAACTGCTGCATTGTATACCGCACGCGGTAATCTGGTCGCTGTAGTGACCAACGGTACTGCGGTGCTGGGCTTGGGTAATATTGGTCCTCTGGCTTCTAAACCCGTCATGGAAGGTAAAGGCGTATTATTCAAAAAATTCGCTGGCGTAGATGTGTTTGATATTGAAATTGCTGAAAACGACCCGGACAAAATTGTTGATATTATCGCATCATTAGAACCGACTTTCGGCGGGATCAACCTTGAAGATATCAAGGCGCCAGAATGCTTCTACATCGAGCAAAAACTGCGTGAACGCATGAACATTCCAGTGTTCCATGATGATCAGCACGGTACTTCGATTATTGTGGGTTCTGCTTTACTTAACGCGCTGCAAATCAACGGCAAAAAAATTGAAGACATCAAGATTGTCGCTTCAGGCGCGGGTGCTGCAGCCCTATCTTGTTTAAATCTGCTTTGTGCCCTTGGCGCGAAAAAAGAGAACATCATCGTTGCCGATTCACGTGGTCTGCTGACGACGCACCGTGAAGGTCTGGATGAGTCGAAGAAAGCTTATGTACAGGACATCGAAGCCACTCAGCTTGGTGATGTGATCGCGGGTGCAGACATGTTCCTTGGTCTTTCTGCTGCCGGCATCCTGACCAAAGAAATGGTTAAGGTGATGGCCAAAGATCCGATCATTTTCGCACTGGCGAATCCGGATCCAGAAATTCTGCCTGAACATGCACACGAAGTTCGTAATGATGTGATCATGGCCACTGGCCGTTCTGACTATCCAAACCAGGTCAATAACGCACTTTGCTTCCCATACATCTTCCGTGGGGCATTAGACGTTGGTGCAACCACGATTAACGAAGAAATGAAAATTGCCTGTGTACATGCAATTGCGCGTATGGCACACGTCGAAGCGGATGCTGCAACTTATGGTGAGAAATCGGCATCATTTGGCCGTGAATACCTGATTCCGGGTCCACTGGATCAGCGCCTGATTCTTGAAATCGCACCTGCAGTGGCACAAGCAGCCATGGATTCGGGTGTAGCAACACGTCCAATTAAAGATTTCTCGCATTATCGTCAACGTTTGTCTGAGTTTGTCTATAACTCGGCATTCGTGATGAAACCGATCTTTGAACAGGCAAAATCAAATCCTAAGCGTATTGCTTATGCAGAAGGTGAAGATTTACGCATACTTCGTGGTGTACAAATTGCAGTCGATGAAGGCTTAGCACAACCCATCCTTGTGGGTCGTCCTGCGATCATTGAAGCGAATATCAAGAAATTAGGTTTACGTCTTGAAGATGGTGTCAATGTCACTATCGTCGATCAAGAAAAAAATCCAAATTACGAATTATTCGCAGATGATTACTACAGCATCATGCAACGTAAAGGGGTTACACCTGAGTATGCACAACGTGAAACACGTCGTCGTTCAACGTTAATTGCTGCCATGTTAGTGAAACATGGTTTGGCTGACGGTATGCTGTGTGGTACTTATTCAAGCTACGATATTCATTTAGATTTCGTACGTAATATTATTGGTTTGAAAGAAGGTCGTAATAACTTCTTCACACTCAATGCATTAATGCTTGAAGATCGCAACTTATTCATTGCCGATACGTATATCAACCGTAACCCAACCGCTGAACAGCTTGCTGAAATGACCATTTTGGCTGCTGAAGAAGTGCGTCGTTTCGGTATGACACCACGTATTGCTCTTCTATCTCATTCAAGCTTTGGTTCTGATCAAGATGATGCTAGCGCGAAAAAAATGCGCCAAGTGTATGACATCTTGTCTGAAATTGCGCCTGAACTTGAAGTTGAAGGTGAAATGCATGGTGATGCTGCACTGGATGAAAATATTCGCCAGTTTGCCTTCCCGAACTCACGTTTTAAAGGTTCTGCAAACTTACTGATCATGCCGAATCTGGATGCTGCCAACATTTCGTTTAACTTGTTGAAAGCAACTTCAGGCAACAACGTGACGATTGGCCCAATTCTGTTGGGTGCTGCGAAGCCGGTACATATCTTGACTCCGACTGCGACTACGCGTCGCGTGGTGAACATGACTGCACTTACCGTTGCAGAAATCCAGCAAGCGGAACAAGACGCACTTTAATCCAATGACAAGATAACGACGCATCCGCCTCGTTTCTTAACTTGAGAAAACCTCTATTCTGTAGCATGATGCTTGTAAGAATAGAGGTTTTTTCATGCAAGTTTATTTAGTAGGCGGTGCAGTTCGGGATCATTTGCTCGGACACCCCTATCACGAAAAAGATTATGTGGTCGTTGGTGCAACTCCGGCGCAAATGCTTGACTTAGGCTATCAGCCCGTAGGCAAAGATTTTCCTGTTTTCCTACACCCCAAAACAAAAGAAGAATATGCACTGGCCCGTACCGAACGTAAATCCGGCACCGGTTATCATGGTTTTGACTTTCATACCGATATCAGTGTGACCCTGGAACAGGATTTGATCCGTCGTGACCTGACCATTAATGCCATGGCGATGGATGATGCCGGTCAGATTTATGATCCTTATGGCGGTCAGCAAGATTTGAATAACCGGGTGCTGCGTCATGTTTCCGATGCTTTTGTCGAAGATCCATTACGGGTGCTGCGAATTGCCCGTTTTGCGGCCCGCTATACCAGTGCAGGTTTTGTGATTGCGGATGAAACTTTAGCACTCATGCAGCGCTTGACGGAATCCGGTGAATTGAATGCATTAACACCGGAGCGGGTCTGGAAAGAAACTTCACGTGCCTTAACAGAACGTCATGCTGATGTGTATTTTGAAGTATTGCGTCAATGTGGCGCTTTAAAAGTCTTATTTCCTGAGATAGATGCCTTATATGGTATTCCGCAACGCCCTGAATATCATCCGGAAATTGACTGCGGCATTCACACCATGATGTCCTTGCAGCAGGCGTGTCGTCAAAACTATAGCCTGGATGTACGTTTCGCCGTTTTAGTGCATGATTTGGGCAAAGCATTAACCCCGGTTGAAGAATTACCGCGGCATATCATGCATGAAGAACGTGGCATCAAGCCGGTCAATGATCTGTGTGATCGCTTAAAAGTACCGACCTATACCAAGCAACTGGCGTTGGCAGTATGTAAAGAGCATCTGAAATGTCATCAGGCATTTAATCTCAAACCCGGTACTTTATGGCGATTATTGCAGCGTCTGGACGTTTTACGTCGTCCCGAGCGTGTCGAAGCTTTTGTACAGGCCTGTGAATGTGATTCACGTGGCCGTTTAGGACTGGAAGATCGTGCCTATCCACAAGCACAATATGTACTTGATGCCATGCAGATAGTACGTGCCATTAAAGCACAAGACCTGCCTGCCGATATTCAAGGCCCGGATATTGGCGAAATGCTGATTGAACGGCGTATTCAGGCACTGGGTGAACTTAAAGCCCAACAAACTGTATCTATTGAATAAAGACAAAGCACCCGAGGGTGCTTTTTTATTGCTTCAATCATTTAGTGCAGAGACCCAGCCCTCTAAAGAGCTTAAGGAAAATCAAATCCCGATCAGGAAATATCCGCCGGGAAACTAATCACTTGCTCCAGTTTCATCTGATTGGTCGCGATCATGAGCAAGCGGTCAATTCCCAAAGCAATCCCTGAACATTCCGGCATATTCGGTAAAGCCGCCAGTAAATACTCATCAATAGGCATAACATGCAGCCCAAGTCTGGCCCGCTCTGCATTATCCGCCTCAAAGCGTGAGCGCAAAACTTCGGCATCAATCAGCTCATCATAGGCATTAGCCAATTCTAAACCTTCGATATACAACTCAAAACGTGCAGCGACCAGTTCCCCATCTTCATCGATTCGGGTTTTCGCCAGAGAGGCCATTTCAGGCGGAAAATCGGTCAGGAATACTGCGGTATCAAAACCGAGACTTGGCTCCACCATATGTGAAAATAACAGGTCGATATAGCCGAGCCGATCCTCACCCAAATCCAGATTTAGACCGACACGGCGACAGCAGTCTTTCAGTTCCTGCAAGGTCGCTTGCAATGGATTAATATCCAGACGATCCATAAAGGCATGTTTATAGCTCAAAATGGTTGGACGGATTTCAGCAAAACGTGCTTTAAGCGTCACATTAAGCAGATCGGCTACTTCGAACATCAAATCTTTTAAGCTAAAGCCCGGACGATACCATTCCAGCATGGTAAATTCGCTATTGTGCTTACGCCCATGCTCATCATCACGGAAGACTTTACAAATCTGGTAAATAGGCCCGCTGCCACTGGCCAATAAACGCTTCATGGCAAATTCAGGTGAGGTCTGTAAATAATGCGTATGTGCTTTAGCCAGTACATGACGCTGCGCCTGTACTGAAGCCAAATGCACATCGGTCACACCGGCTTGAGATAAAATTGGTGTTTCGACTTCTAATACATCCCGCTCAGCAAAAAATTGACGGATTTGTGCATATAAGGTGGCACGTGCACGCATGGCATTCAGGTCACACGTCGGCTGATAAGTGCTATTCATGCTTTTGGCCCACCATGTGCAGCCCATTCACGACGCAGCGGATAGGTTTTTCTTAAATGATCAAAAGCCTGCTGATCCACTTTGCCATCCTTGACACAAGCACGCAGATTTTGATCATCACGGGCAATATCATAAATTTGCGTTAAATATTGCTTTAGCACCATTTTTAAATCCTGATTTTGGAAAAACTGCTTGCAGACCGGAAGCTGGGTTTCGAACTGTTTATGTGCTGCAAAAGCAAAAGTTTGACAAAAAGCGTCATAGATCATTTGAGTACCACGCGCCTTGCCTTCCAGGCTATAACCGGCAATATGCGGCGTCACCAGCGTCAGCAGATCCAGAAGCTCTGCTGAAATAACCGGTTCGTGTTCAAAAACATCTAAAATCACAGTTCGTTGTGTCGCTTTAAGATCCTGGATCAGGGCGGCCTCTTCAATCACTGGCCCACGTGCAGAATTAATCAGAATTGCATCAGGCTGCATTTGCGCCAATGTAGCCGTATTGAATAAATGGTAAGTTGGATAAAGACCCGTTTGAGTTAAAGGGACATGAATCGAAATCGCATCTGCTTGCTGCAACAATTCATTAAATTCAACTTGATCAACCTGCGTTCTTTGAACCAAAGGATCATAGCCAATCACGCGCCAGCCCAAAAGTTTTGCCATATAAGCCAGACGGGTTCCAACATTACCCAAACCGACTATACCCAGGCTAAATGTTGCATTGGCATCTACTAACTCAGGACGTACATGCAGTAATGCGGTAATGACATATTCAGCCACAGCTTGTGCATTACAGCCGGCTGCATTGCTCCACTGAATCCCATGCTGTTCCAATGCAGCAATATCCAGATGATCTGTACCAATAGTGGCACTGCCTACAAACTTGATCGAACTATTCTGTAGCAGTGCTTCATTGACCTGAGTCACTGAGCGTACCAATAATGCATCTGCATCCTGAACATCCTGTGCCATTAAGCTACGGCCTGGACAATGACGAATGTCTGCAAATTCAGAAAAGAAATAATCGGTAAATGCCAGATTTTCATCTGCGACAATTTTCATAATGAGATCCATATGATGCTTGGGCATATGATAGCGCGTTGATGTCTCTGACTCTATATTTGGCACATGCGTCCATTTTTCAAGTTTTAAGCTATGAGCTGGTTATTGATGAATAAAGTATTGAATCATTGCTGCCTAAAAAGAAAAACCCCAATCTTTCGACTGGGGTTTTTAGAATTTGGCGGAAGCGGTGAGATTCGAACTCACGGAGGACTCACACCCTCGTCGGTTTTCAAGACCGGTGCATTAAACCGCTCTGCCACGCTTCCTTGGCCGCCATCATATAAATAAATCGGATTTTTGGCAATAAAATTTAGCAAAACTTTTAGCAAAAGCTGTTCATTCAGTTAAAAATCAGTCGAAACAAAAGCTGAAATGTATTTTTATTTAAAGAAGTTAATACTTAAACGATGCCAAGAGGTATTTAATTCAAGATAAAGCAACGACATGAATCAGAATTAGCTTGATAATGAATATAAAAATAAAGGCATAAAAAAACCCAGTCAATTGACTGGGTTTTTAGAATTTGGCGGAAGCGGTGAGATTCGAACTCACGGAGGACTCACACCCTCGTCGGTTTTCAAGACCGGTGCATTAAACCGCTCTGCCACGCTTCCATGGCCGACATGATATAAACAAAAATCACGCTTGGCAAATATTTTCATGCTTTCACTGCATCAATTGCACAAAATAAAATCAATTCCATTAATTTGCTGAATTTTCTGGTTTTTCATAACGAATTGAATTGATGAACCAGCGTTTCTTTCCAGAAGGTGTCAGCACTTCAGCCTCATCATCTACCTGCTTGCCCAACAACGCACGTGCCATGGGCGAACTGATCGAGATATGCTGCGGATGATGATCATAAATTTCATCGACTCCAACAATACGTAAATTTTTCTGCTCGCCTTCTTCATTTTCAATCTCGACCCAAGCTCCAAAATAGACCTTGCCTTCCTGCTCTGGAGAAAAATCGATGATTTTTAGCTCTTCAAGACGCTTGCCTAGGTATCTGACCCGGCGGTCAATCTTACGCAAAATTTGCTTGTTATATTGGTAATCGGCATTTTCCGAACGGTCGCCGAGACTCGCTGCCCAGTTCACTTTTCTGGTGATTTCCGGCCGCTCTTCATGCCAGAGATTCTTAAGTTCTGCCACCAATTTATCGTGTCCACCACGGGTGATTAAGTTGGATTTCATACGTCGTGCTGATCAAATTTTCAGTGTATTAACTTACAAACAGCTTATTTTATTTACCATTTCAAAACAATGAAAAAATTCAAAAAAAATTCACATTACATTTCAATATCTTAAAATTATTTTTAATAATAATTTGTGTACAAAATTTGACAATCGTTTTTTAGATCATTAATATGCCACCTACTTCCGGAAATGCTTACTTTTTAATCTATGTAGTTTTTCTACATAATGATGCGTAAATCTCTTGTCATTTTGAATGACGTCATGACTGCCCAACCCTTATTGAATTTATCAAACTGTTAAAATTTCTGGCTATGTTGGCTGTGATTTTTAGGGCATAAATTACTTGTAGCGGAGACAACATGCACAGTAGTTCATCCACTGGGTCGAGGCTTTGCCTACGATCTGTAATTTCTTCTCTCCCTTTGAAAGCACTTGTACTGAGCACTGCATTTATTCCCTTTCACAGTATCAATGCAAGTAAAACCACACTTCAGTTTGATCATGTGGTCAATAGCAATAAGCTGACCGTGGTTGCAGTCGAAAATCCGACCACCGTATTTCAGGATGGGCAACATCTGCATGGCTTCGGTTATGACCTGGTGCGCAACTATGCCAACAGTCTGAATGTGAAACTGGATTTTAAAATTGTCCCGAATAATGCCACTGCACTGCAATGGGTTGCTCAGGGCAAAGCCAATCTGGCCATGACCACCACCGATTTAGGTGAAATTGAAAATAAGCGCCTGACTTCATTCTCCGCCACCTGTGGTGATCAGTCTATTTTGGTGAGTAATGGCTTGAATACCAATTTAAATCTGGTATTTAAATCTGCCACAGATCCCTTGAGCCAGACTGCCAGTGCTTTTATCTGTAAAGGCAAACAAAGTGGTGCCATCAAGCAGCTTGCTTCATTTTATAATCAGAATGTGGTGAAAGAGGAATCTTGGACAGCCATTCAACGTGATTTGAGCAACCGGTTACCGATCTATAAAGCAAGCTTTAAACAGACAGCGCAGCAATATGATCTAGATTGGCATTTATTAGCTGCCATTGGTTATCAGGAATCTTATCTGAAACCGAACTCGGTCTCTCCGACAGGTGTCCGCGGTTTGATGATGCTGACCAATAGCACTGCTAAAGCAATGGGCGTGAGCAATCGTACCGATCCAGCCCAAAGCATTCAGGGTGGTGCCAAGTATTATGATCAAATGCTGAGCCGCTATGAGCATATTCCTTATCCGGATCGCAACTGGTTTGCACTGGTCGCTTATAATATGGGCCCAGGTGCAGTGAATCAGTTACAAAAACGCATTCAGTCACAAGGCAAGAATCCAAATAACTGGGTCAACCTCTATGCCTATCTGGATCAGAATAAAGCCAATAACGGCCGCTATCGTCAGGCAGTACAATATGTAACCCGTATTCGTGCTTATTTGGAACACATCAAGACCACACCACAATTGGTGAATATCTAAGGTCTGATGAGCTGGATTTTATTCTATCCGGCGATAAAAAAAGCTTACCTCAAGGGTAAGCTTTTTTTGTGCTCATTTCAGCTGATGTTCAGCAAAATTAAGCTGTCGTATTTTCAAGTACTTTCTTGAATAGATCTTTTTGTTCCTGACTCGGTTTGGCAGTTTGAAGTGCCATCAATTGAGACATATCACCCTGTACTTTGATTTTACCGGTCATAAATGCCTGCATGGCTGCGGCCATATCAAACTCCAGAAAAACTTTACGTAACGTTTCGCCGTCCATATTCAAAGTCGTTTTGGCATTTGAAGACAAACCTTTTTTAATTGCTCCACCATCTAAAGATAGTTCAGTATTACCTGTAGTGTCCGCTACAACCAAATTAATCGCCAGGTTCGCCAAAGCTGGTGGCAAGTTTAAATCACCAGCTTGCGCAGTAAGTGTTTCTACAGTTGAAAACCAATCATCAGTTAAAAAAGCAGGCATGATCTTTCCTCAAATTATTTGTTCATTTGTGTCGACTATCCAGACGACATCATGTTGAAGCTATTATGCTCGTGCTTTGTTATATCATGATCATTAGCGCAAAGGCTAACGAATTTTGTACGCGTCGTTCAATTTTTGTAGTTCTATTTTTATTTGTTTTTCATACAGACATCAACCCGAAGGCTGATATCTGTGTGCTGAAATTATTCTGCGGCAAAGCCCAGATTGACCATATTAATCCGGCGTTTCTCGCCTTCCAGCGCTTCTTCAGTCGAACAGCTGTCTTTGAAGTCAAATTCGCGCTGGCTGTCCAGCACTTCAAAGTCAAACAATTCACGATCGACCAGCTGTGATGGCGAGACATTTTGCAATGCACCAAAAATACTGTGCAGACGTTTTGGATGTGCCTTATCCCAATCACGTAACATGTCATTGATAATTGCGCGCTGCAGGTTCGCCTGAGAGCCACATAAATTACATGGAATAATTGGAAATTGACGCATTTCTGCATATTTGATGATGTCTTTTTCTTCCACATAAGCCAGTGGACGAATCAGAATGTTCTTTTTGTCAGAAGACAGCAGTTTTGGTGGCATGGCCTTCAAGCTGCCGCCATGGAACAGGTTCAGGAAGAAGGTCGCCAGAATATCATCACGGTGATGCCCCAGCGCAACCTTGGTCGCACCAATTTCCTGGGCAAAGCCATACAAAGAGCCACGGCGTAGACGCGAACAGACGGCGCAATAAGTCTTACCTTCCGGGGTCAACTTTTTGGTGATGCTGTAGGTGTCTTTTTCCAGAATGTAATACGGAATGTTATTTTCTTCTAAATAACGTGGTAATACATCTTCCGGGAAGCCTGGCTGTTTCTGATCCAGATTCACCGCCACGACATCAAAGTTGATCGGTGCGATACGCTTGAACTGCAACATGATATCTAACAGGGTGTAACTGTCTTTACCACCTGAAATACACACCATGACCTTATCGCCTTCTTCAATCATTTTGAAGTCACGAATGGCATGTCCGACCTGGCGACGCAGCTTCTTCAACAAACGATAGTAGGCTGAGCTTGTTGGCAGTTCAGGTTTAAAATTAAATCCTTGTTCGGACTCAACTGGCGAGTACATAGACGAGATTCACCCATAAATAAAAATACCGCGCAATTTTAGCCGATTCAGGCCCGCATCGCATCAAAAGAATTTATTTTCATGCAAATGTCATATTAGTTTCATTTTCATGTTTTATTTAGATTGATATATTGAACGTTTCAGTTCAATTAATCAGCAAGATGCCTAGTTTTTGGACTTTTCCACAGTTGTCCACAAAAGCTGTGGATAACTTTGTGGATTGAAACGCACTTGACAAGTTCTTCGTCTCAAAAGATAAGGCTTTTCTTTAAATTGATCACTTTTTAACCAATTTAATTATTAATAAAAATCAACTAGTTAAACCTGTCAACCCTAAGGTTTTAAATTAAATCATATTTTTTTTTCTAACTCTAAAATGTAAAAAATGGCTTGCACTTACAAACTCGTTTATAAATGCAGCGTACAAGTCTTTTCATTCCGTAATTTTTTGTTAAACTCATCATTAAATTTTTCTCGATTGTGTTTACCTAATATAAACAATGAAAATAAATTTGCGTGTTTTGGGGTGTCATGGGATCAGTGCTGTACTATTGGCGAGTTGTTGCCAGTTGGTCTATGCCGGTCAAACCATTTATCAGTTGCGCGATAGCAATGGCAGCACCTTATTAACCAATAAGAAAAGTCGCTATAACCATCTTCAGGTTGAAAAGAAGACCTATTATCCAGACAGTAATATTCATAGTTATAGCAATTGGGGTTCCAGTGAAGCTTCAGTCTTGCCGAGCTATAGTAGAAATAAAAATGCTTATGATTCGATTATTCGCCAGGCAGCGCAAACCTATGGTGTCTCTGAAGGCCTGATCAAAGCTGTGATGCATACCGAGTCCGGTTTTAATGTACAGGCACGCTCTCCAGTCGGTGCACAAGGCCTGATGCAACTTATGCCGGCGACAGCACGTCGTTTTAATGTCAGCAATGCCTATGACCCGCAGCAGAATATTATGGCTGGGGCCAAATATCTGGCCTGGTTATTGAAACGCTTTAATGGCAATACCACCTTGGCACTGGCAGGTTATAATGCCGGCGAAGGCAATGTGGCCAAATATAAGGGTGTGCCACCTTTTCGTGAAACTCAGGACTATGTCCGCCGTGTCAGCAGCCGTTATCAGAACTTGTACGCACAGGGACTGGGCAGCACCAGTGGTACATATACCGCTTCTTCTGATACTGGTCGTGTCATTGCCAGCTCTGCCAATTATTCAACTGAAACCACGACGGCGTCCAATGTTCAGGCGGCAAAATATCAGCGTCAGATCATTGCACGAGCAGATGGTAGCTTCACTGATGCACCGATGGGTTCTTATGCCACTGCCAATGCGACAGCATCTGCAAAAATATATTTAAGTGAGTAATTTTGAAACAGCTTTGTTTTTAAAGACCTATCTTTCAATATGGACAAAAAACATACTGTCTTTTTGTAGCGAATTGCTATTTTTTTCTTGAAATCTTATCGATTTCACCTCATATTGATTTCAATGATTTACATTCAATAATCAGATTATTTTTCTGTAATAAGAGGATTTCTCAATGATGCGGATTGGTTTGTTCTTGCTAACCAACCTCGCGGTACTGGTTGTAGCTGGCATTATCTTGTCACTCTTCGGTGTCGGTAGTTACCATGGCGCAGGTGGCTTGAATCTAGGCAACCTGTTGGTCATCTGTTTCGTGTTCGGTATGGTTGGCTCAATGATTTCCCTGTTCATGTCTAAATGGATGGCGAAAAAGACCACGGGTACTGAACTGATTGACCCGAATGCACCTCGTAACCAAGCTGAAGCCTGGTTGCTCCATGAAGTTGCACAACTTTCTCAGCGTGCAGGCATTAAAATGCCGGAAGTGGGTATTTTCCCATCTTATCAATCCAATGCCTTTGCCACTGGCTGGAATAAAAACGATGCTTTAGTAGCCGTATCGACTGGTCTGCTTGAGCGTATGAACAAAGACGAGCTTCGTGCAGTATTGGCGCATGAGATTGGTCACGTCGCCAATGGTGATATGGTCACTCTGGCACTGATTCAGGGTGTTGTGAACGCCTTCGTCATGTTCTTCGCACGTGTCGCGGGTGATTTTATTGACCGTAACGTTTTTGGTCGTGAAGAAGGTGAAGCACCGGGTATTGCCTATTTTGTAATTACCATCGTACTGGATATCGTATTCGGTATTCTGGCGTCGTCGATTGTGATGTGGTTCTCCCGTCAGCGTGAGTATCGTGCCGATGAAGCAGGTGCGCGCTTGGCAGGTAAACAGGCTATGATTTCAGCATTATTGCGCTTACAGGCAGAGTCTGAAATGCCAGATGCCATGCCGAAAGAAATGAAAGCATTTGCGATTTCTGCGGGTAAAGAAGAAGGCTTTAGCCTTGCTGCCTTGTTCCAGACGCATCCAAGCATCGAACAACGTGTTGCTGCACTACAACAGCTTGATTGTGCTTAAGTAATACTATTCATTGATTGAAAAAAGCCTGCACTTGCAGGCTTTTTTATTGGATTCAATTATTCATTATTTATATAGGCCTTTATGCGCTAATCCACTGATACAACGCCATCGCACCCCACCCAATCGCAAAAACAAATAGAATCAGGAACAAGGCGCCTAAAATATCCGGGATATGAATCCAGATCCAGGCCACTACAGGATTGCGCCAAAATACAGATTGCTGCTGTTTGCGTTCCAGGCTTTCATGCAAAAAAGGGTGTACCACATGTCGATCACTGTGAATCTGATATTCTTCACGAATATGAACATGCACCACATCAAGCGCCTTGCGACTGGGACGAATAAAAATATCAAAAATGGTACCTGCCACTGGAATAAATCCAACCACCGCATCCATCACCGCCAGTTTCATGACCGGATTCAGCTTGGCACTCGGCACCCCAATCTGTTTGGCCTTATGAATGGCATAACAGGTCAATACAAAACCGGCGATATCTCCAGCGACCGGAATCGTACTCAGCGCGGCATCTGCCCCTACCCCTTGCTTGGTAAATGGAATACGTACCACTGAATCCATCATGTTGGCAAACTTGGCCAGATCACGTTCCAGACGAATGACCTCTTGTTGACTCAGTTTTGTTTTTTGTCCAGGCTCAGGCATATGTGATTCCAAAAATAGGGCTGACTTTCATCAGCATAAATTATTTTGAGACCAAAGTTGTAGCAATCTGTGAATTAAAACAATAATTTGGAAGCAACAAATAGATAAATAATCACACCGGTGGCATCACAAATAGAGGTCACCAAAGGTGCAGAGGCACTGGCCGGATCCATCTTAAACTTGTTCAGAATAAAAGGCAGACTCATGCCGATCAGGCAGCCCATCAGCACAATGCCGAGCATACTGATCGCCAGAACCACAGCCACCATGATATCCCCTCGGACATAACCCAACACCGAGACAGCCAGTGCCATGGTACCACCCAGACACAACGCCACCAAGGTTTCCCGGCTGAGCAGGCTAAACCAGTCTCTAAACTCTACATCACCGGTGGCCAAAGCACGCACCATCAAGGTCGCCGACTGCGAGCCGGCATTACCACCACTGCCCACCAGCAATGGCAGAAAAAAAACCAGAACAATATGCGCGGTAATGGTCTCTTCATAATGTGCAATGCCAATGCCGGACAATAGACTGCCAAAGACCAGAATCACCAGCCAAGATACGCGCTTCTGGTACAATGTAAAAATAGGCGCAGTTTTTAAACTTAACTCAGTTAAGGGCTCAACCGCCCCTGACTTTAAAATATCCTCGGTGGTTTCGGCTTCCATGATGTCCATGGCATCATCATAAGTGACAATTCCAAGAATTTTTTTATGCTCATCGACAATCGGCAAAGCCATAAAATCATAATAGGTTAAAGTTTTTGCGACGTCTTCTTGGTCATCCCCAATCTTGGCGTAAATCACATCTCTTTGCATGATCTCGGCAATGCTGGTTTCAGGACTGGCCTGAATCATCTGCCTTAAAGAGACTACCCCGATCAGCTGGTCCTGCTCATCAACAATATAAATCAGATACAGGGTTTCCTGATCTGCGGCCACCACACGCAACATTTGGATAGCGTCATGAATCGACAGATCCTGATGCAAAGAAACAAAACTGGAGCTCATCAGCGCACCAGCAGTCCCTTCAGGATAAATCGCCAGATCTTTTAGGGTTTGCCGACTCGCTTCGGACAATTTTGCCATGAGCTGCTGCTGCAGCTGTGGAGAACATCGCTTATAAACATCGACAAAGTTGTCCGAATCGAGCGCATTTAAAATCGCAATAATCTGTGCGACCGGTAATTGCTCAGCCAGACTGACTTGTTGGCTGAGTGGCATAAACTCGAATACCCGGCTCGGTTCTTTGAGTTCCTGAAAAATCCGGATCTGTTCTTCTAACTTCAAACCTTTTAAAATACTGGCCTGATCGGCGACATTCAGCTCATTTAATAAGCCAATCGCCATAGCATGGTTTTCAGAACGGATCTGTTGTTGAATATGCTGTATTTTTTCTGAAATTTTCGGCATAGGCAGTCCATGGTTATAAGCGCAAAGGCGTGGATTTTAGCATCATCCTCCGAACATTACCCTTGCTCTCAGTGCATCTAAATCATCACAGCCGGATTGAGTCAGGCTATGGATTGTTTTTCTGAGCGCACGATCATGAATCAACCGGTTCTTTTTTAGCCATTAAACTTCGAATCATCACATACATAAAGGGAATAAAAATTAGCACCAGCACGGTTCCAAAAATTACGCCGCCGAATACACTGACACCAATTTCCTGACGGCTTACCGCACCTGCTCCCGTGGCAAAGACCAGAGGTAAAATCCCGGCGCCAAAAGCCAAGGAAGTCATCAGGATCGGACGCAGACGCAAGGAAGCACCTTCTAATGCTGCCTCCACCACCGATTTGCCCTGTTGCTGTGCCAGCGAAGCAAATTCCACAATCAGAATGGCATTCTTACAGGACAAGCCAATGGTGGTCAGCAAGGCAATCTGAAAATAGATATCATTCGGGAAGCCAGCCAAATAACTGAAAATAATATTGCCGCCAATACCAAGAGGAATTGCTGACATTACCGCCGTTGGAATACTCCAGCTTTCATACAATGCGGCCAGACACAGGAAAATAAAACCTATCGAAATCAGATACAGCCAGATGGCCTGATTATTGGACTGTTTTTCTTCAAAGGATAAACCGCTCCAGACCACATCTACGCCGTCCTGTTCAGCAATCAGCGCCTCTACATCCTGCATGGCCTGACCGGAGCTGCTGCCTTGAGCCCGATCCGCTTCCATCTGTAGTGCGGTATAGCCCATGAAACGGTTGACCACTTCCGGACCACCACTCCAGTCCACTTGCGAGAAGTTACTAAAAGGCACCATTTGATTCTGGTCATTACGGACATGCCATTGTGCCAGATCTTCCGGCTTGGAACGAAATTCGGCATCGCCCTGCATGATCACCCGTTTAATCCGGCCGCGATCAATAAAGTCATTGATATAACTGCCACCCCAAGCGCTAGATAAGGTGCTGTTAATTGCCGTTTGGGTCAGACCATTGGCCATGGCCTGTTTTTGGTCAATATTGACGCGTAGTTCGGCTTTTTCAGGATTAGAACGTTTACCCAGATTTTCAAAGCTTGCATAATTGCCAGCCTGAGCTTCCAGTGCCTGAAATTGCTGTTCCAGATACTGCCGGCCATTACCATTGATATCCCGAATCCAGAAATCCAGACCATCGGTTTGTCCCAGACCATTGACTGACGCGGGCATGGATACGTTGATTTGTGCATTAGGGTTACTTTGAAAATGCTTCAAAGCCCGTTCACGAATCGCGGGTGCGGTATTGTTCTGACCGGAACGTTCATTCCAGTGTTTTAATGCCACAAAACCGGTGGCCAGATTCTGGCCAGTTCCCGAGAAATTGCGGCCATAACGAATCATCACCAGGCTGACATTGGCCTGTTCCTGATCCAGAAAATATTTACGAACCTCTTCTCCGACCTGAATGGTATTTTTCATCGGAGCACCTTCCTGCACTTTGATTTGCAGGCTTAAAATCCCCTGATCTTCACTCGGCAAAAAACTGGTTGGCAAAGCACGGTAAAACAGTGCAAAGACACAGATCAAGCCGGCAAAAAGCAGTAAACAAATGGCCTGATGCTGAATCGTGACTTTGGAAAGATGCAGATAACGATGCTTTAAATGATCCAGCTTCTGGTTAAACCATGCCGCCCATTTTGCCGGTTTCGGATTCGGTTTCAGAATGAGCGCACACAGTGCTGGGGTTAGAATCAAGGCCACCAATAAGGATAAGGACATGGCCGCAACCAAAGTGATGGAGAACTGTCGGTAGATCACCCCGGTAGAACCGCCAAAGAACGCCATCGGAATAAAGACTGCGGTTAGAACTAAGGTAATTCCGACCAATGCCCCACTAATTTCCTGCATGGACTCTAACGCCGCCTCTTTGGCAGACAAATGCTGTTCATGCATCAGCCGTTCCACGTTTTCTACCACCACAATCGCATCATCAACCAATAGACCAATGGCCAGAACCAAAGCGAATAAGGTCAAGGTGTTGATACTCATGCCCAGTGCATACAGCACTGCCATGGTTCCCAAAATCACCACCGGCACCGTTACGGTAGGAATCAAGGTGGCACGCCAGTTCTGCAAGAAAATGAACATCACCATGATAACCAGAATGATCGCTTCGATCAGGGTTTTGACCACCTCTTTAATCGACTCTTGTACAAAGGGCGTATTGTCTCGTGGATAGGCAATTTTATAGCCTTCGGGCAATTGCTGGGAAATACGGGCAACTTCAGCTTTAATCAAGTTTGAGGTGGCAATGGCATTGGCACCTGAGGCCAGAGAAATTCCAAGACCTGCCGAAGGATAACCATTATTGGTGCTATAAGACTGATAACTTTCAGCACCAAGTTCGACCCGTGCAATATCTTTTAAATAAATAAAACTACCGGCACGATCCGATTTGACAATAATATTCTGGAATTCTTCAACGGTTTTTAGACGGGAACCCGAGGTGACTTTAGCATTCAGGTATTGTTCATCCACTGCCGGCAAATCCCCAATCGCGCCCGCAGCCACCTGAGTATTCTGAGCTTCAATGGCGGCACGAACATCGCTTGGCATCAGCTTATACTGTTTGAGTTTTCCTGGATCCAGCCAGATCCGCATCGCATATTGAGAACCAAAAACATCGACTTCACCAATGCCTTCAATCCGGGAAATGTCCTGCTCCAGATGTGTCATCAAGTAATCAGAAAGTTCAATATTGTTACTGCGGCCGGACTCATCATACAGGCTGATCACCATATGGGTATCGCCGAGAGATTTAAACACGTTAACGCCCTGGCGTTGGACATCTTCCGGTAAACGGTTCAATACCCCATTAATCGCATTTTGTACCTGAACCTGTGCTGTATCGGGGTCGGTACCATTTTCAAAGCTGATGCTGACCCGGCTGCGCCCTGAAGAATCACTACTCGAACTAAAATACAGTAAATGGTCAATCCCTTTAATCTGCTGCTCCAGCACCTGGGTCACGCTTTCTTCCACAGTTTCCGCAGAAGCGCCACTATAGGTTGCTGCCACCGTTATCCGTGGCGGGGCAATGTCCGGATAACGTTCCACTGGCAGGTTCATCACTGCGAACAGGCCAATCGCCATCACGACAATCGCCAATACCCCAGCAAAGATCGGGCGGTGGATAAAAAATTTAGACAGCATAAGTCCGAGTCACTTTTTAATTAAATAGGGATGAATTTAGACCAAATACGAGCAAGCTATATCTAAATATTCAGTGACATAGCAGTAGAATGCAAGAATTAAACACATAATAACTGTGATAAAAACCAATCATGGAGAAATTATGGATGATCTCACTTGAATACTTTCTTGAGGTTGCCATTTCCTATTTATTAATAGCATTTTTCCAAATAAAAAACCCTGCAGATGCAGGGTTTTTTGGTGAATCAATTCAGCAGATTAAGCACTGAACTGGTTCATTGTGTTTTTAGCGTCATCACCAGCTTTCAATGCATTGTCACCAGCGAAGATTTCTTTGTGGTCATCACCGATGTCAGAACCAGCCATTGCCTGGTGTTTAACACATGCGATACCGCCGCGGATTTCTTTACGTTGTACGCCAGCAACATAAGCCAACATGCCTTCAGAACCGAAGTAACCTTGAGCAAGTTCATGCGTAGAAAGTGCAGCTGTGTGGTAAGTCGGAAGTGTGATCAAGTGATGGAACACACCCGCTTCACGCGCAGCATCTGCTTGGAAGGTACGAACTTTTTCGTCAGCTTCAGCAGCCAGTTCAGTTGCATCGTACTCAGCGCTCATTAACTTAGCACGGTCGTAAGCAGAAACGTCTTTACCTTCAGCAACCCAACGGTCATACGCTTGTTGACGGAAGTTAAGCGTCCAGTTGAATGAAGGTGAGTTGTTGTATACAAGTTTCGCATTTGGAACTGTTTCTTTCACACGGTTTACCATGTGAGCGATTTCAGCAACGTTTGGTGTCGCAGTTTCGATCCAAAGAAGATCCGCACCATTTTGCAAGCTGGTTACACAGTCAAGTACAACGCGGTCAATTTGCGTGCCTTCACGGAACTGGTACAAGCCAGAAGCAAGACGTTTAGGACGGTGAAGTTTGCCATCACGTTTGATCAGGATTTCATCTTCTTGTGCATCAGCGATATCAATTTCAGATGTTTCCAAGTAGCTGATATATTGAGAAGCGATGTCGCCTGGCTCTTTAACCACTGGGATTTTTTGAGTCAGGTCAGCGCCTTCAGAGTCAGTACGTGCAACGATGATACCGTCGTCAAGACCCATTTCAAGGAATGCATAGCGAAGTGCGTGGATTTTCGCGATGAAGTCTTCGTGTGGCACAGTTACTTTACCAGCTTGGTGACCACATTGTTTCGCGTCAGACACCTGGTTTTCGATTTGTAGTGCACATGCACCCGCTTCGATCATTTTCTTAGCTAAAAGATAAGTCGCTTCTTCGTTACCGAAACCCGCATCGATGTCCGCAATAATTGGCACAACGTGAGTCTGGAAGTTGTCGATTTGTGAAGTCAATTCAGCTGCTTTAGCAGTATCGCCTGCTTCTTGTGCTTTTTTAAGTGCACGGAACAAGTCGTTCAATTCTTTCGCGTCAGCTTGACGTAAGAATGTGTAGATTTCTTCGATCAATGCAGGAACAGAAGTTTTTTCGTGCATAGATTGGTCAGGAAGTGGACCAAATTCTGAACGAAGTGCTGCAACCATCCAACCAGAAAGGTAAATGTAGCGACGTTCAGTCGTACCGAAGTATTTTTTGTTCGCAATCATTTTTTGTTGTGCGATGAAACCATGCCAGCAACCTAATGATTGAGTGTATTTGCTAGAGTCTGCATCATAAGCAGCCATATCACGACGCATAATTGCCGCGGTATATTTCGCAATGTCTAAACCAGTTTTGAAACGGTTTTGGATTTGCATACGCGCAGCATCTTCAGGACTGATGTCTGCCCAAGTGTTACCGAATTTCGCTTTCAATTCGCGGATTGCATCAATCGCTGTTTGGTATGTAGTCATGATATTTTCCTGTAATAATATTAGGATTTTTCTGCAACGAACCGTTCAAATCACACCCTCAGTAACTTGTTTAGATTTTCGCCGGTCCGTTGGGATAGCTAAAGATTAGTGGGCTTATGAAAATTAATCCAATAGTCTGCAAGAATCTTCAGTATTTATTTAAAAAATGAGTAGATGAAAGTCTTAGTATAATCCTGTGATGTTAAAATAAGATATTGTTTTATTTTATATTTTACTAAAATAAAACTGATCGTTTTTCACTCATACTGCTTAAAAATACTTCATTAGACTTAAGTCTGGGCTTGGCTCAAATCCACTTTTATTAAAAAATAATCATGATTTTGAATTATTTCTTAGGCTGAAGCATTTATCAAGATAGCATACTTTTCACGCAATTATTCACGCACTCACACCTGTATTTTTAAAGTTTAAAGCTTGGTTATGGAGCTGTTGATCTGCATACATAAAAATACTGAATCTTTGCTTAGCCCGTGCTTCTACTCAGTCGAATAAAATCGTTAATTATTCAGCTTAAACCTGCATAAATTCCCTAGATTTTATCTGCTTTATCATGGCTTTTTTTTCATCGGCGCTTTACACAAAGCCCGGCAGTTATGGCATAATCAGCATAATTTCTTGTATTTATTCTCGGTATTTCTTTTATGAATCTGGAGCGGGTCGATCTCAATCTATTAATTTATCTTGATGTACTTCTTCGCGAAAAAAATGTCACCCGTGCAGCCGAACAATTGGGCGTTACCCAGCCTGCCATGAGTAATATTTTACGCCGATTACGCAATTTATTTAATGATCCTCTCCTGATCCGTTCTTCTGAAGGCATGACACCCACAGAACGTGCACTTGAGTTACAGCCACGTATCCGGGATGCGCTGGCTGACTTGTCCATGATTCTGGAACCGCGTACCGAGTTCCGTCCTTATACGTCAAATCGTGTCTTCCGGATTATGACCTCGGATTATGCCGAAGCGACACTGGTTCCTCGGCTGGTCAAAGCCTTACGTTCAGAAGCACCGAACGTGGTCTTGGACTTTCTAACCCCGAGTGATGTGTCTTATCGCGACATGGAACAAGGCAAAGTTGATCTGGCGATTAACCGTTTTAATGAAATACCGCAAAGTTTTCATCAGGTTCTGGTCTGGCGTGACAGTTTTTCCTGTTTATTAAACAATAAACACCCGGCTGCAACCAACCTGAACTTAAAAAGCTATCTGGATGCACAGCATATCTGGGTCTCTAAAACCGGTATGGGTGTGGGCTTCGGGGTCAACCCGGAGAAACAGGCCGGTTTAGGCTGGATCGATCAAGCTTTGGAACGTATTGGCCAGAAACGTAAAATCTCGGTCTTTACCCGTCATTATCAAATGCCAGGTTTATTGGCTTCCAATGTCGATCTGGTGGCAACCCTGCCTTCACGGATCGCACGCCTGCAAGCCAAGAATCATAATTTAATTCTGAAAGATCCTCCATTTTATATTCCCGAATTTGAACTCAAAATGGCATGGTGCCCTCTATTGCATCATCACCCTGCACATCGCTGGTTACGTCAGCTGATTTTGTATGTTGCGCGTCAAATGATTGAGGAAGAAAATCGTGAATTCCTGAGCAATAATTCTCAATTTTCACACTATTAAACTCAAATTCTTCTAAATTCTTATTTTTTAAGATTATACTTTGAAGGCTTGAGAGGTAGTTTTTACACCTCAAGCCTTTTTTTGTGTTAAAAATATCCCAAGATACTATTCATCCACAGGTGGATTTGTGAGCCTCTTACAAAATATCGTGATTATCTTAATACTCATCGCGGGGGCCGGTTTTTTATCTTTAACAGAAATCGCCCTCGCAGGTGCCCGTAAAGTCAAACTGAAAATTCTGGCTGAATCGGGTGAACATCGCGCTCAAAAAGTTTTAGATCTACAAGAAAATTCTGCTGACTTCTTTGCAGCCTCTCAAATCGGTTTAAATGCAGTCGCCATTCTTGGCGGTATTTTAGGTGAAGGAGCCTTCCGTCCTTATATTTTTAATTTTGTTTCCCGCTTTTACCAGGGTCCTTGGGCTGAAAATATTAGCTTTGCACTTTCCTTCACTGTCGTCACTTCTTTATTTATTCTATTTGCAGACTTGATGCCGAAACGTTTGGCCATGATTGCGCCAGAAAAGATTGCAGTCTCGGTCATTGAACCCATTCAGATTTTCATTAAAGTCTGTAAGCCTTTGGCCTGGCTCATTAATGTTATTGCCAACATGCTGTTCCGTCTGTTTAAAGTGAATACCATTCGTGATGATAATATTACCTTTGATGATATTTCCGCAGTGATGGATGCAGGTGCACAGGCTGGCGTACTGCAAAAACAGGAACATCATTTCATTGAAAATGTATTCGAGCTGGAAGAGCGTAATGTACCTTCGAGTATGACTACCCGTGAGAATGTGGTGTTCTTTACCCTAAATGAACCAGAAGAAAGTATTCGGCAAAAGCTGGCGGAATATCCCTATTCCAAGTTTCTGGTGTGTAGCAATGATATCGACAGTGTGATTGGCTATGTCGATGCCAAAGATATTCTGGTGCGGATTCTGAATAACCAGTCGCTGCTACAGTTAAATGAAAATACCATCCGTAATGTCCTGACCATTCCGGATACTTTAACTTTATCGGAAGTCCTGGACCGTTTTCGCTCGACCAAGGAAAAATTTGCCGTCGTCATTAATGAATATGCGCTGGTGGTTGGGGTAATTACCCTCTCCGACATTATGATTACTGTAATGGGCGACTGGGTGACACCAATTGAAGCCGATCAGCAAATTATTAAGCGTGACAATAATTCCTGGTTGATTGAAGGCAGCACGCCAATTGAAGACATGAAACATGCGCTTGAAATCGACTCAATGCCAGATGAGGAAAATTACGAAACACTGGCTGGTTTTATGATGTTCAAGCTGCGTAAAATTCCGCGTCCTGCCGATACCGTCATTCATGCCGGTTATAAATTTGAAGTCGTCGATGTCGATCATTTCAAGATTGACCAGTTGCTGGTGACTCGGATCATTGAAATCAATCCATTAATTCAGGAAGAATCAGAATAATCTGATTCTTCTTCTATTTTAAAATAAAAATCATAAGGATAGAGTGATGTCCATTTCTGCGCTATTGGCTTGTTTTAGTTTTTATTCAGGACTGTATTTAATCTATTTCTTTTTTGCTCAACAACAAAATCCGCTGTTTTTGTTTTTAGCGATCATTTTATTGATTTTTGCTTGCATCATTACCCCTTATGGTTACCAGCGTCACCGTGGCCATTATGACCGAACCATGAGTTGGGGACAGTATTTAGCCATACCTTTGATTTTATGGGGACGACTATTTATCGTTCCTATCAGTTTTATTTTAAGTTTGTTTTATTCAAACCAGTAAATTCAATCATAAAAAAGCACCTAACGGTGCTTTTTTACATCTATTGAGGTGCTTAGATCTTTGTTAACAATGCATCTAAAACAGCTTGATAGTGAATCTGGATATCATCTTCTAGAATCTTGTAAGCATTGTCGAACTGCACCATAGGCCAGCCTTCTTTCCAGAATGGGAAAATATTATGCAGGTCATGGGTAACAATCGCGTCTTCACGCACAATTGCTTGGGCAATTTGTGACAGTACCTGTGCAGTTTCAGCACCATCAATCGCCATATAATCAATTCCGCGCGCTTTTAAAATACGGACGCGGTCTTTTTTATAACGGATTTTTTTGATTTGTGCCGTATTCAGGCCCAAAGCCAAAGATACCGCTTCGACAAATTTGTCTTCAAATGACTGATTCAATGCCACTAACGCTTCTTTATGCGCTTCCTGACGACCAGCTTTACCACCCTGACGAATCACTTCTTTCGCCTCAGTATTTAGTTCATCCTTTTTCATGCTTTGCAGGATGTCTAAAATTTCGATGTCGCTTAACGCCTCAGGAGATTGATCAGTCATAAACTGTCCTTAAAAAAATAAATCTTGAATCGGCTATTTTCGCATAATTCGTGGCTAAAAAACTAAAATCTTCGTGATTAAAGCAATGATAAGCGCTGAAAATGGATTTGTCCTGTGATTCTGCGTCAAATCGACTATAGTGCCTGTGTCTATTTCTGAATCAATCTCTGGATGATGCCCACTACCCAAGTGACTTTGTTGCTGCAGCAACTTCAACAACAGTATCCGACTGCATTTAAAGGCAATTACCTGTTCTATAGCCAGATCAAAATCCGTGGGATCTGGGATAAAGCCAAGCTTTTGATTCCCTGGGTCTTGGCGGCCATGATTTTTATTCCCGTCAGTTTGATGTTCGGTGACGTCATAAAGCAATCTTTTGTGCAAGTGAGCGAATTTCAGGCGCAAAGTTATGCCATTTTGGCGATACTGTTGTTCCTGATGTTGAGTCTCACCTTAATTCTGCAACAGGTTCAGCATTCTTCTTATTCGCTATATCAGTTATTACGCCATACCCCAATCAAGATGGCTGTGGTGATTCTACTACAAACCTTAAATCTGTTTTTTGTACAAAGTAGCCTACTGATGTGGAGTTTATTCTTTTTTGGAGTGAGCTTTGGCTTTATCCGTTTTTATCGGGAAAACTTGTTCCGGGAAAACAGCCAAAATACTGAACATTATCAGTTGCAACAATTACGTAGAATCTGCTTCTGGGCTTATAAACAGACCTGTATGCTTCGACTAAAATTACGTTTTTGTTCAAGCAATCATCCTCGGCATGCCGAACTAAAACAGCAATTAAATCACTATGCCGAATTATATACCCAGCTGCTGAAACATGAGCATCAATACTGTAAAACCATCAAGCATCTGGATGTCGACAGTTATTTGGACGAGAACTCATAGTGCTCTATCATTTTGATTAGCCATCTTGAATATTTTTAATAAGGGTCCTTAAAAAAACAGATTGATTTGCTAGTTTTTTTAGAGAGAAGCCACGGAATTGCTTGAAAAGAAAGCAATCATTTAGAAATGTGCTTGCCAAGCTTTATTTCGTCCTCTATTATTGCGCACATGCCCGAGTGGTGAAATCGGTAGACACAGGGGATTTAAAATCCCCCGCCCACAAAGCGTGCCAGTTCGAGTCTGGCCTCGGGCACCATTTTAATCTTTATTAAAATGGTGCAATAGAAAACCCAGCATTAGGCTGGTTTTTTTGTGCCTGAATTTTATTCTTTTAGCGCGAAATCCTCATGTCAGAATTAAAATACTTCGATCTCGCCACATTACAATTACGCCATCCAGACGCTTTTTTCCTGAAGCTGCGTTATAGCCGCTTCAAATTTAATGCCCTGCAAAATCTCCAGTTTGTGATCGCGATTAATTTACTGTCTCTTTTAATCTGCGTGGCCTGTAGCATCAGTTCAGTACTTCTGGAATATTATTTTTTCAAGAATGCCACGATCGCCTTTAATGTCACCTTGATCATGTTAATGGCCCTGCTTTATCCCTATATCTGGTATGCACAATATCAGGCGCAATTCAGCTCCAAAGCCTATAGTCAGCGCTTGCAGAACTGTCTGTATCTGCAAATTCCAATTTTTCTGGTTTTATTGCTGAATCTGTATGTAATTCATTCAGATATGCTGGTAATCATCAGCATGATCATTTTAGCGCTTTCCTCTTTTGGCGCTGTCACCTTAGAACCTTTATTTAAAAGTTCTTGTAGTGCGATTGATCAGATCAAACTGCAAAAACTGCGGCAGCTGGCCTTTTGGGCCTATCAACAGTCCAGATCCAAAACACCGCAACCGATTCAGGACCAGTCAAATCTGCAGGCTTATTACCAGAATCTTTATCAGCAATGCATGCATGAAGAGCAAAAATTACTCAGCTCGATTCGCTTTAAAAGTTTTAAAGACTATTTCTACAAATAATAAAAAACCCTGCAGTAGCAGGGTTTTATCGATCACCATTCACGATTGGTAATCAGCTCTTCCATTTCAATCTCGAACAACCCGTGCTCTTGCACCACCATCATCATGGCTTCGGCAATATAATCTGCAGCGGTATCATCCAGAGATGAATCCAGATCTTCAAACTGCGGTTTCATGGCATTAATATCAGCAACGGTCAGATGGGCAAGCTGGTAAATTTCTTGATCTGACAAAGCTGATTTAGCGACTTTTTGGGCAAAATGTTCGATGTGCTGTTTGATTTCAGCAACCAGAATATCGGGATAATACGCATCATCGAACATGGGGAGAAGTAAATCTGCAAACATTACAGGCACTCTAAAAGATGACAATTTAATCTAAGCGTGCCTATATAGCACATTGTTGCCTGAAAGCCAAACAACATTGCCAGATGCTTACTCTCCCGCCATCAATGTCTACGCCATCTGCATGGCTTGCCAGACTCTAATCGCATCCGCTGTCGCTTTCACATCATGTGCCCGTACCATACAGGCGCCCTGCTGAATACTGAGCAAATGTGCTGTTGCCGAACCCACCGCACGCGCCTGTGTTTCTGCGCCATCTAAGACAGCCCCAATAAAGCGTTTACGTGATAAGGCAGATAAAATCGGATAACCCATTTCTGTCAATTTATAAAATTCTTGAAGCAGCTTGAGATTTTGCTGAGCATTCTTGGCAAAACCAAACCCCGGATCAATCATGATATTTTCGGCTTTTACTCCTACATCCAAGGCATCCTGAACACGTTGAGATAGTTCGCCAATCACCTCGGTAGTGACATCCTCATATTGATCCAGATTGTTCATGGTGGTCGGCTCACCACGCATATGCATAATGATTACCGGAATATTTAATTCAGCAGCCGTTACTAAGGCATTGGGGCGGGTCAACGCACGGACGTCATTCCAGATATGCGCTCCGGCCTGAACCGCTGCACGAATCACTTCTGGTTGTGAAGTATCAATCGAGAGAATAACATCATGTTTTGCTAAGGCTTCAACCACAGGCACCACGCGGCGGATCTCTTCCTCTACGTCTACCACAGCAGCACCCGGACGGGTCGATTCCCCGCCGATATCAATTACGGTCGCACCTTCAGCCATCATCTCCAGCGCACGTGCAACTGCATCTTCTTTTTGATTATGCCGACCACCATCACTAAATGAGTCGGGGGTGACATTGAGAATTCCCATCACATGCGGCTGAGATAAGTCCAGTTTTAACTCACCAAATGTCCATACATGTGGTCGTAAAGGCATCAGCTGCATGTTTCCATCCTCGTTCACAATAATTCGAATATTGTCTTATGGATAGAGCAATAAAGCAAAGCTCGATAAGACATTTGCCCATTAGTTTTGAGTTAAATATAGCATTCAGGAAATTATCATAAAAATGACTGACATAAAAAAACCACCCGAAGGTGGTTTTTTATTTAACTTAGTTGGCTGGCAATGGCGGTGGCGTCAACGGGCCATCATCTGGGGTTACATCAATCACAGGATTTTCTGCAACATAGACTTTTGGCGGTTGAGGCTCACGACCTTCCATAATGTCACGGATTTGATCACGATCAATAGTTTCCCATTCCATCAAGGCTTTGACCATCGCATGGGCAACATCTTTTTTACTTTCCAAGATATCGCGTGCGACTTTATATTGCTCATCCAGAATTCGGCGGATTTCACGATCGACTTCTAACTGGGTCGTTTCAGAAATACTGCGGCTACCAATACTGCCCATAAACGATTGCTGTGCATCTTCTTCATAGACCATGACGCCCATTTTGTCAGACATACCGTATTTGGTCACCATCGCACGTGCCATTTTAGTTGCACGTTCGAAGTCGTTTGAAGCACCTGTCGACATTTGGTTAATGAAGACTTCTTCTGCAATACGACCACCAAACAAAATCGAAAGTTCATTCAACATTTTGTCTTTATAATGGCTGGTTTGGTCAAATTCAGGTAGCTGCCAGGTCACGCCCAATGCCCAGCCACGCGGCATAATGGTGACTTTATGCACAGGGTCTGTACCCGGCAAACTTTCAGCAACAATCGCATGACCTGCTTCATGATAAGCCGTCGCACGACGCTCTTCATCACGAAGTACCATCGATTTACGCTCAGGACCCATATAAAGCTTGTCTTTTGCATCTTCAAAGTCATGCATATCGACAGTATTCTTGTTACGGCGTGCAGCAAATAAAGCAGCTTCATTCACCAGGTTGGCCAATTGCGCACCCGAGAAGCCCGGTGTACCACGTGCAAGTACTTTAACATCGACCCCTGTGACTGAAGGCAATTTTTTCAAATGCACATTCAGGATTTGTTCACGACCCTTAATGTCTGGCAAACCAACCACAACTTGACGGTCAAAACGGCCTGGACGAAGTAATGCTTTATCCAGTACATCTGCACGGTTGGTTGCAGCAATCACGATAATGCCTTCATTGCCTTCAAAGCCGTCCATTTCCACCAGCATCTGGTTCAGCGTCTGCTCACGTTCATCGTGACCACCACCCGTACCTGAACCACGGTGACGACCGACTGCATCAATCTCATCAATAAAGATAATACATGGTGCATGACGTTTTGCCTGTTCGAACATGTCACGCACACGCGATGCACCAACACCCACAAACATTTCCACGAAGTCAGAACCCGAAATACTAAAGAATGGCACTTTCGCTTCACCGGCAATGGCTTTGGCAAGCAAGGTTTTACCTGTACCTGGAGGACCGACCATCAAAACACCACGTGGAATACTTGCACCGAGACGTTTAAATTTGGTTGGGTCTTTCAGGAAGTCGACAATTTCAACCACTTCTTGCTTGGCTTCATCACAACCGGCAACATCGACGAAAGTGACTTTAATCTGGTCTTCAGACAACATTTTGGCTTTAGACTTACCAAAACTCATTGGGCCGTTTTTACCACCTGCACCGCCACCCATGTTGCGCATAAAGAACATGAATAACAAAATGATTAAAAGCACAGGGAAACTTGCAATAAGCAACTGCATGAGCAAGCCTTGACGTTGTGGTGCTTCACCTTCGACCACAACATTATTTTTAATGAGGCTTGGCATCAGCTCAGGATCCTGAACTGCCGGACGAATACTTTCAAACTCTGAACCGTTTGATTTTTCGCCACGAATTCTTTCGCCGTCAATAACAACTTGTTTAATTTGGCCAGCATTGACCGCGGCAACAAACTCTGAGTAGTTCATTGTAGTCGGTTGATTGCGGTCACTGACGTTGCTGAAGATTAACACCAGCACACCCAGTATTACGAGCCACAATACGGCATTCTTAAAAAGATCGCTCAAAGCTTTATTCCCATTCCAATCTAATTTGATCATGCCCTGTTCAGGGTGACCTTAATACTTAAGCTGTAAATTAACTTACAATTATCTGAAAACGTACAAAATGCACAATTTTTAACGACTTGGCAAGTAGACTTATTTTAAAGCCTTCTTGCGTCCCTGCCCGATCAGGAAAACTTCTTTAGAGCGAGCACGTGATGCCAAGGGTTTAGATGTTTTCAGAATATCAAAACTATCAACCACTTGCTTACGGAATTCATCAAAACCTGAGCCTTGGAAAACTTTTACCACAAATTGACCTTTGGGGCCTAGCACCTTATTGGCAAAATCCAGTGCAAGTTCACACAAGTAAATCTGACGCGGTTGATCTACAGCCTTATTACCTGATGTATTGGGGGCCATATCTGAAATTACAACGTCTACAGTACGACCATCTAAAATTTCTAGCAGTTTTTGGAAAACTTCTTCTTCACGGAAGTCACCTTGCAGAAAAGTGACATCTGGTAAAGCATCCATTGGTAAAATATCAGATGCAATCAATAAACCCTTATCGCCAACAAGTTTACCAGCAATCTGTGACCAGCTGCCTGGCGCTGCGCCCAGGTCGACCACAGTCATACCAGGTTTAATGATTTTATACTTTTCTTGCATTTCTAAGAGCTTATATGCTGCACGCGCACGATAGCCTTCCTTTTGTGCCTTTTTTACATAAGGATCGTCTAAATGCTCTCTCATCCAATCACGACTACTTTTAGATAACTTTTGGTTGGTAATGCGTGTAGCCATAACTCTCTAAATAAAAAAATGTCTCATTATTAATTGTACGTGAAAAAGACTTATTTTGCAGTATACATGTGTATCTAAATCTAAGGCTTTTGCTCTCTCCGTGGACAGATTGAATATGATTATTTCCTGATAATTTACAGCGTTTATTTTTTGCTTTTGCTATACTAAGCCGTTTTAAAATTCAGGTTATCTCTCATGGCGGCTTTATCTATTCAGGAACGTAAGCGTTTACGTCAAATCGGACATACACTTAACCCAGTCGTGATGCTAGGTGACAAAGGTCTGACGGAAAATGTCATCGAAGAATTAGCGCGTGCTTTAAACGATCACGAACTGATTAAAGTTAAAATTGTCGCTGAAGATCGTGAAGCGCGTGCAGCGCTGATTGCTGAAATTTCAGAAGCGACTGGTGCTGAAGTGGTTCAAACTATTGGTAAAATTGCACTTCTTTATAAGAAAGCGGCAAAACAGAACCAAAAATTGTCCAATCTTGTTCGTTTCGCTCATTTGTCTAACTAAGTACAGGACTTATGGCAAGTTACGAACTTAGCGCATTTGATCGCCGTTTTCAGGCCATCTCTCTGGTTGCTGCCATTGAACAGCAAGGTCCATGTAGTTTAAATGTGGGCTTCTGGATCCGCGATCCCAATCATTACATCCTGTGGCCAGACATGGTAGCTGCACATCCCCGTCAGGATTTCTTGTGGGAACAGACCTGCTTTGAAATTTTTATTGGGGTTCAGGGTGAAGATTTTTATCGTGAGATTAATCTCTCCCCTTCTCAGGCCTGGCAGGCTTATCAATTTGAAGAATACCGCTATCCTGAAGATATGCCACCACAAGCTGCAGATGATATTGAGCTGAATCAGCTCAAACGTACCCATTATGGTCTCAATGTCAGTGTGGATCTGACCGATTTTATGGCAACACATAAACTCAAATGGGAAAACTTGTTCCTGGGTTTATCTGCTGTTTTAAAAACCTCGCAAGGTGACCAGTACTACGCGATGCAGCATAGTAGTCCTCAGGCAGATTTTCATAATAAACGTGACTGGTTGCATGTATTTTAGATCAGTCAAACCTGTATATCCTCTGTCTGAATCTGTAAAAGACTGATAAAACGTGAGACTTGAAGTCTCACGTTTTTGTTTGTCTCTAAACAAAGTAGTTAGCTGTGTATGGTTATTTTGCATTTTCTTGTTTTTGAACATCTTAGAGTAGCATTTTAATGAGGTAACTGATGCTGGCTCCGAATGGCTTTCACTGCAGCATAAAGAATAAAAGTAAAAGTGAGTACCATGAGCAGAACAGTCCCCAAAACCAGCCCCAGTACGCCCAAACATAACACAATCACACCCAGATAAAGTATGCGCCCCAAGCCGCTTTCCAGATTAAGCAGCATAATCAATATCAATAAAACAAGCACACCTACCAAATAATGCCGTGGCATCGTAACCCCTTCTGATTATTATTGTGAGTCCGTTTTGCTACATAAAGACAAAGGAGAACATGTGATTGTTCTCCTTTTAAAGAGCAGCCTTTCAACGCAGCTTAACTTTTCAGCTCAGGCTTTTTGTCTGAACTTTCTGCTTTCACTACCGGCTTGACTTTTTTCAGCACTTCAATGGTGCTGTCTTTAGAACGTTTTAAGGTATCGGTCAAATGCTCTTTATGTTTGGTCGAAATCTGACTGACATCCTCTTTCAGTTCCTTGCCCAGACTGGACAAGTCTTCGATCACTGCATTGAATTCTGTTTTGATAAAGCTCTTCAATTCAGTTAATTCTTTTTGTGAACCGAAGATCTGCTCCTTTAAAGTGTCAATTCGCTGCAACACCTCCTGCTTAAATTGGCACAATTGTTCCTGTACGGTATCGGTCAATTGCTTGGCTTCAACTTCAAGCTTTTCTTTACTTTCTTCGATGCTTTCAAATACTTGATCTTTCGCCTCTACTGCTACTTTTTCAAGCTTCTCGGCAGTTTCTGCCACGACGCTCGGGCTGGCTTTTTTGGATTGGGTAGATTTTGATGCTGTAGTCATTTGTCTTGTTCCTATTGTTATATTGACTGAGCTATATTAGTAGACTTGATAAAATTTAAGATTTGATTTGTCTGACAATTATTAATTGCTTACATTTTTTCATCCTGTTTACAAAACAGACTTCCACTCAAAAAGCAAGGCATTTATCTTATACTTTCGCTGCAAAGCCATTGGACTTCAAGCATCATTCTGCGTATAATGCCGTGTTAAGTTCAAGCGAGCAGACATAGGAGGGTAGGTTTAAAAATTAGCCTTCCTTTTTTTTCGTCTTCTCGCTTTTTTACAGCCTAAATTTCAGGAGCTTTGGTTTGAGCACCCCAGCAATTTTAGCCCTTGCCGACGGAACTATCTTTAAAGGTACTTCGATTGGCGCATCGGGTAGTACGACTGGTGAAGTCGTTTTCAACACTGCCATGACTGGCTATCAAGAAATTTTGACTGACCCGAGTTATGCACAGCAACTTGTGACACTGACTTACCCGCATATCGGTAACACAGGCTGCAATGAAGAAGACGCTGAATCAGGTCGTATTCATAAAGTTTGGGCCAACGGATTGATCATTCGTGACCTGCCTTTATTGCACAGTAACTTCCGTTCAACCCAATCATTAGCTGAATATTTGGTACAACACAATGTTGTGGCAATTGCGGATATCGACACGCGTAAATTGACACGTATCCTACGTGACAAAGGTGCGCAAAATGGCTGTATCCTTGCTGGCGAAAATATCACTGAAGCAGAAGCGCTTGAAAAAGCACGTGCCTTTAGCGGTTTAAACGGTTTAGACCTGGCAAAAGAATGTTGCGATCCTGAGGGCTTTGAGTGGACTGAAGGCTCTTGGGCATTAGGCAAAGGTTTCTCTCAACCTGAACTTAAATTCCATGTTGTTGCATACGATTACGGTGTCAAAACCAACATCTTACGTATGCTCGCAGACCGCGGTTGTAAACTGACTGTGGTGCCTGCGCAAACTCCTGCTGCTGACGTACTTGCTCTGAATCCAGATGGCGTGTTCCTGTCGAACGGCCCTGGCGATCCAGCTGCATGTGACTACGCAATTGAAGCTGTAAAAACAATTGTAGAAACCACTGAAATTCCAGTATTTGGTATCTGTCTGGGTCACCAGATCCTTGCACTTGCAAGTGGCGCCAAAACACTAAAAATGCCTCACGGTCACCACGGTGCCAACCATCCTGTGCAAAACCTTGAAAATGGTACAGTGATGATTACTTCTCAAAACCACGGCTTCGCAGTTGATGAAAGCAACCTGCCGGATGTATTGCGTGTAACGCATCGCTCACTGTTTGATGGTACTAACCAAGGTATTCATCGCACAGACAAGCCTGCGTTCAGCTTCCAGGGTCACCCTGAAGCAAGCCCTGGTCCACATGACTGCGCACCATTGTTCGATCATTTCATCGAACTTATCGAAGCATCTAAGAAGTAATTAAGGAAGCATCATGGCTAAACGTACTGACATTAAAAGCATCTTAATTATTGGTGCGGGTCCGATTGTCATCGGTCAGGCATGTGAGTTTGACTACTCAGGTGCTCAAGCATGTAAAGCCCTTCGTGAAGAGGGCTACCGCGTTATTTTGGTCAACTCGAATCCGGCGACCATCATGACCGATCCTGCAATGGCAGACGCAACGTATATCGAACCGATTACCTGGCAAACTGTTGCACAAATTATTGAGAAAGAACGCCCAGACGCAGTTCTTCCCACCATGGGCGGTCAAACTGCATTGAACTGTGCCCTTGCCCTTGATGAGCACGGCATTCTAGAAAAATACAATGTTGAATTGATCGGCGCGACCAAAGAAGCGATTGAAAAAGCTGAAGACCGCAAACTCTTCGATCAGGCAATGCGTAAAATTGGTCTTGAATGTCCAAAAGCAGATATTGCCGAGTCAATGGAAGAAGCTTTAACTATTCAAGCACGCTTCGGCTTCCCTGTGATTATCCGTCCATCATTCACGATGGGTGGTTCAGGCGGCGGTATTGCATATAACCGTGAAGAGTTCATTGAAATCTGTGAACGCGGTTTCGATCTTTCTCCGACCAAACAGTTATTGATTGATGAATCTTTAATTGGCTGGAAAGAATACGAGATGGAAGTTGTTCGTGACAAAAACGACAACTGTATCATCGTCTGTACCATTGAAAACTTTGATCCAATGGGCGTGCACACGGGTGACTCAATCACAGTTGCTCCTGCACAAACATTGACAGACAAAGAATTCCAATTGCTTCGTAACGCATCTTTAGCAGTTTTACGTGAAATTGGCGTAGAAACAGGCGGTTCAAACGTTCAGTTCGGTATCAACCCTAAAGACGGTCGTATCGTTGTGATCGAGATGAACCCACGGGTTTCTCGTTCTTCTGCCCTTGCATCTAAAGCAACGGGTTTCCCGATTGCGAAAATCGCGGCGAAACTGGCTGTAGGTTATACCCTTGATGAGTTGAAAAATGACATCACGGGCGGTACAACTCCTGCTTCATTCGAACCTGCGATTGACTACGTTGTAACGAAAATTCCTCGCTTCAACTTCGAGAAATTCCCGCAAGCAGATGCAACTTTGACGACTCAGATGAAATCTGTCGGTGAAGTCATGGCCATTGGCCGTAACTTCCAGGAGTCTATGCAAAAAGCGCTTCGTGGTCTTGAAGTTGGTGCTTCTGGCTTCGATGAAAAAATCGAAATCGGTGCTGAAGGTGCGAAAGATAAAATTCTTCAAGAACTTAAAGTGCCAGGTCCTGAGCGCATCTGGTTCATTGGTGATGCATTCCGTCACGGCTTTACACTTGATGAAGTATTTGCTGCAACCAATATCGACCCTTGGTTCCTGATCCAGATCGAAGACATCATTAAAACTGAAGAACAGATTAAATCTTTAGGTTTTGGTGATTTGAACGCGGACAACATCCGCAGCTTCAAACGTAAAGGTTTATCGGATCTTCGTATTGCAGACTTGATGGGCATTTCACAAAAACAATTCCGTAAACACCGTTGGAACCTGGGCGTAACCCCTGTTTACAAACGTGTCGATACATGTGCTGCAGAATTTGAGTCTGATACAGCGTACATGTACTCAACTTACGATGAAGAATGTGAAGCAAATCCATCAACGCGTGACAAGATCATGGTGATTGGTGGCGGACCTAACCGTATTGGTCAAGGTATCGAGTTCGATTACTGCTGTGTACACGCAGCGCTTGCAATGCGTGAAGATGGTTATGAAACCATCATGGTCAACTGTAATCCTGAAACGGTTTCTACAGATTACGACACATCAGATCGTTTGTACTTCGAACCAATCACATTGGAAGATGTACTTGAAATCGTACGTATCGAGAAGCCTAAAGGCATTATCGTGCAGTACGGTGGTCAAACACCTTTGAAATTGGCTCGTGCTTTGGAAGAAGCCGGTGCGCCAATTATCGGTACATCTCCAGACGCGATTGACCGTGCAGAAGACCGTGAACGCTTCCAGCAAATGATTCAGCGTCTGCAACTTCGTCAACCGAACAACAGCATTGTAAAATCTGCTGAAGAAGGTATGGCTGAAGCAGCGAAAGTTGGCTATCCACTCGTTGTACGTCCATCATACGTTCTTGGCGGTCGTGCCATGGAAATCGTGTATAACGATGACGAATTGAAACGCTACTTACGTGATGCAGTTCAAGCATCAAACGAAGCACCGGTTCTTCTTGACCGCTTCCTTGATGACGCGATCGAAGTTGACGTGGACTGCGTATCTGACGGCAAAGACGTTGTAATTGGCGGTATCATGCAGCACATTGAACAAGCGGGTATCCACTCTGGTGACTCAGCATGTTCGATTCCTCCTTACTCGCTTTCTCAAGAAGTACAGGACGAAATGCGCCGTCAAACTGTTGCAATGGCAAAAGAACTGGGTGTAATCGGTTTGATGAACGTTCAGTTTGCAGTAAAAGGCACTGACGTTTACATTCTGGAAGTGAACCCACGTGCATCACGTACTGTACCGTTCGTTTCTAAATGTATCGGTGAGTCTTTAGCAAAAGTTGCTGCACGTTGTATGGCAGGTCAATCTCTAGAATCTCAAGGATTCACTAAAGAGATTATTCCTCAGCACTTCTCTGTAAAAGAAGCGGTGTTCCCATTCAACAAATTCCCGGGTGTTGACCCAATCCTTGGCCCTGAGATGAAATCGACTGGCGAAGTCATGGGTGTTGGTAAATCATTTGGTGAAGCGTTCTATAAAGCTGTATTAGGCTCGAACGATCGCTTACCAGGTAAACCAACTGAAGGCGAAGTAAAACATGCATTCCTGTCTGTTCGTGATTCAGATAAGCCGCATGTCGCGCGTATCGCTCAGCAACTGGTAGACTATGGCTTCAAGTTGCTTGCAACGGGTGGCACATACAGCGTGATTACTGAAGCGGGTATTGCATGTGAACGTGTGAATAAAGTAACCGAAGGCCGTCCTAATATCGTGGACCGCTTGAAAAATGGCGAAATTCACCTCATTATCAATACATCTGAAGGTAAACAGGCTCAGCAGGATTCGTTCTCGATCCGTCGCTCTGCGCTACAAGGTAAAGTGTATTACACGACCACCTTGAACGGTGCTGATGCTGTATGCCAAGCTTTAGCAATCAAATTGCCAATGGATGTATATCGCTTGCAAGACCTAACTAAAGGTTAATTAAGTTTCCAAGAAGTCCCGCTACCTTCTTGGTGGCGGGCTTTTTTTTATTTATAGATTTTATATCTTTCAACTGACTTTTGAGGGACAACATGCAACGTTATCCTATGACTCCTGAAGGCAAAATTGCCTTAGAGAAAGAATTACATCAACTGAAAACCGTTGACCGTCCTCGTATCACGGCTTCGATTGCGGAAGCACGTGAACACGGCGACTTAAAAGAAAATGCAGAATATCACGCAGCGCGTGAACAGCAAGGCTTCTGTGAAGGCCGTATTCAGGACATCGAAGGGAAACTGGGCGCTTGCCAGGTCATTGATGTGAAAGAACTTGAGCAATCAGGTCGTGTGGTTTTTGGTGTGACAGTGACAATTGAAAACCTGGATACTGAAGAGCAAAAAACTTACAAGATTGTAGGCGATGACGAAGCAGACTTTAAGATCAACAAGATCTCTGTGAACTCACCAATTGCACGTGGTCTTTTAGGTAAAAACGAAGGCGATGATGTGAAAATTACGACACCAAATGGTGAAGTTGAATACGAAATTGTGAAAGTTGAATATATCTAAGCTTTAGATATTTACAACAATTAAAGCCCCTCAATTGAGGGGTTTTTTATTGCAAAACTATTGATTTAGCTTTAATTTATGAGCAAATAATAAAATAGATAACAAAAAATGGATGATCGCTTCATACACGCTTTTTACTATGCACTTGGCGGTTTGATCCTTGGTGTTGCCATCGCGATCAACTGGTCATACTTCATCGACATGCATACCAGTTCTGTCCTGATTATTTCAACCGCGATACTCAGCTGCGCAATTCTGGGCTTTCATTTTCCCAATTGTATTGCTCGTATTTTTAGTATCTTTTGGAATTTGTTCAGATAAAATTTTTCATAATTTAAATTATATTCTTCACCCCCTTGTACACTCAGCATATATTCTGAGGATGTTATTCCATAGGGACACAAAGCCATCATTACAAATCAAAATTCACAATAAAATTGCCTTTCCTTTTAGGAAAGGAAGAACACTACTCGACAAAGGAGAGGCCTTATTTAAGAATCCCCCCAAAATCCCACTTTTTCAAAGGGGGACTTTTGTTTGATATAATCCCCCCACCTTCTAAACGCCATATACGCATGTCTGAAAAGTTAATTAATTCCCCTGTCAAACACTGGTGTGAGTTCGAATTCATCTCAAAAACGGTGAAGAATCCAAATATTCATATTAAGGGAAACTATTCTTACTATTCTGCTTATTGGGATCAGGGTTTTGAGCGTTGCGTGGTGCGTTATCTACATGACAAGCCCTCTACCCCAGATAAACCCATTGATCAGCTCTATATCGGCAATTTTGTCTGTTTTGGCGCAGAATGCGTGATTATGATGGGTGGTAATCAATTACACCGTACCGACTGGATTTCAGCCTTTCCCTTCGATACACGCAGTTTTGTGCCTGCTGGCGATACATTCATTGGCGATGGTTGCTGGATTGGCTCTCGTGCCATGATTATGCAAGGTGTAACGCTTGGCGAAGGTTCTGTGGTGGCAACAGGTGCCGTGGTGACAAAAGACGTTCCATCATACGCAGTGGTCGGTGGCGTGCCTGCCAAAATTATTAAATATCATTTTCCTAAAGCAGATATAGAAAAACTGCTTTCTCTTAAGCTCTATGACTTAGATGAAAAGCAGTTTTTAAAAATGCGTGAGCAGTTGCAGACGGATGATGTTAGATCACTGCTACATGCCTTTACTGCGCTTGAATAAAAGGGATTAACACCAAACTCCGCTGTTTATATTCGTCGATTTTATTATTTTTAAGCCAGTTTATATTCAAATAACTTAAACGCCATTCATAATAAGCCAATCCTACATCTCTATAGCTGATCTTAAGTACGGTCTCCTTCTGATCATCACAATAATTATTCTTTTTATCTTTCATATCTTTGTAGCAGGAAAGTCGATTCTGGTATTCGTAAAAAGGTAAATGCTCGAAGACCAGTTTTGTCTTTCCTTTTGGAAGTAATTGAATAAACTGTGCATTCTGTTCACCTGCATCATTTGAAACCCAGCCATGAATTAAGGCAATAGCATAACTATGCCGATTGAGTGGGTATAAGGCAGGATATATAAATTCTATACCACTCTTATCCTCTTTAAGCGCATAAACCTGTTGATACGTGGTTAGATCCCAATAATCAATGATTTGATATTTTCCAAGATTTTTTGAAAGCTGAATAATTTGTAAATTTTCATCAATTAAATAATATTTTTCAGCTTCAGCAATTTTAACTACCCAAAGTTTTGCATCACACTCATCACAACTAAATTTTACTTTTTGACAAATTGATCTTATTTCTGCTTTGGAAATATTTTTTTCTTTAAAAGGAAATGACTTAATTGAATCTGCAGCAAAAACAGGCAAAGCCATAAATAAAATTAAAGTTGATAGCATTAAATTTTTAATCATCATACATATTCTTGTTATTTGTTTTATTTTAACTATTGTAGTGCTTTTCAGATTTTCCACCAACATCATCACCAAATATCAGACATAAAAAAACCCACTCAATCGGAGTGGGTTTTTTCAGAATATGGTGGCTATGACGAGACTTGAACTTGTGACCCCCGCATTATGAGTGCGGTGCTCTAACCAACTGAGCTACATAGCCTTAAACTGTGCGCGCATTATGAGATTTTCTTTAAAGAGCGTCAACCCCATAATGCACTGTTTGATCAAAATTTGTTGAAGTGAGCCGATAAGCCGGGTTCTGTCGTGAACGATCATTCCTCTAGGCGCACAATCACTCATGCGCTCAAGCGACCTACCCGAATCCAGCATGGGCCATGCCTAATGGATTCCTATTTGGTCTTGCTTCCGGTGGGGTTTACCTCGCCATGAACTGTTACCAGCCATGCGGTGCGCTCTTACCGCACCCTTTCACCCTTACCTCCGATTCCGATTGCTCAAAAACATACTGAAGGCGGTCTTCTCTCTGCTGCACTTGCCGTCGGTTTACACCGCCCAGGCGTTACCTGGCACCTTGCCCTATGAAGCCCGGACTTTCCTCCCCTGCTTCAATCACGGAGATCTCCACAGCAGCGATCGTCTGGCTCACTTCGAGCGGCATAGTACCAAATATCGAGACTAATTGCTTGATGTTTTTTGAGCAGTCAGTTTTTCATACTTGGCTTGCAGCTGCTCCTGCGTTTCCGCATGGTTCGGATCCAGTGGAATACAATCCACCGGACAGAACAGCTGACATTGCGGTTGATCATGATGTCCGACGCACTCTGTACATAAATCTGGATGAATCTCATAAATGAGTTCACCCATATAAATGGCCTCATTCGGGCATACAGGTTCACAGACATCACAATTAATACATTCATCGGTGATATATAAAGACACGCTACCAACCTTGTTGAAGTTTATGCTCGAAGGCAGCAACCACGTTTGGTGGTACAAACTTGGTCACATCACCTCTTAATCGAGCAATTTCACGCACCAAAGTGGATGAAATAAAAGAATATTGCTCTGAAGGAGTTAAAAATACCGCTTCAAAGTGGGAGTCAAGCTGACGGTTCATATTGGCCAGCTGAAATTCATACTCAAAATCGGACACTGCACGCAAACCACGCAGTACAGCCGTCGCTTTTTGTTCACGAAAGAAATTGACCAGCAAACCATCAAAACCTACAAATTCAACATTGTCCAAATGACTCAATGACTCTTTTGCCAGGGCAACACGCTCTTCCAGACTAAATACCGGATTTTTATGATGACCGATGGCAATCGCCACAACGACCTCATCAAACATTCGCGCTGCGCGGGTTACCAAATCAATATGTCCATTGGTAATTGGATCAAAAGTCCCCGGATAAATCACACGAGTTTTAGACATCCATTTGTACTCTGTTTGTTATGTAGAATCTTATTTTAGCAAAAACTTGTTTTTTTGGTGAATAATCCTCATTAATTTAAAAAACTTCACCTTATTTCTAGTTGCGGTACAATAGCAGCACGTTTGGAAGTATCAGATTATGGCGAAAGCATCTATTGTAGTAAAAAAAAATAATGGCGGTACCATTGCACTGAATAAACGTGCCCGCCACGATTATTTTATTGAAGAGAAATTTGAAGCGGGGCTGTCATTAAAGGGCTGGGAAGTCAAATCAATGCGTGCCGGTCGTATGACCATTGTAGAAAGCTATATTACCTTTAAAAATGGTGAAGCTTTCCTGTTTGGTGCGCAAGTTCAGCCTTTGCTGAGTGCTTCAACACACGTGGTGCCTGAAGCGACCCGTACCCGAAAACTGTTGTTGAATCGCCGTGAAATTGAAAAGCTGATGGGCGCGATTAACCAGAAAGGTTATTCCTGCGTGCCACTGGCCTGTTACTGGAAAGGCCCGCATGCCAAGCTGGAAATTGCACTGGTCAAAGGTAAGCAGCTCCATGACAAACGTGCCACTGAAAAAGACCGTGACTGGCAACGTGATAAAGCGCGAATTTTCCATAAATAATGGATCAATACTTGAATATAAAAACCTCCAGCATGTGGAGGTTTTTTTATCACTGACTAAGCTGGATGATTTAAGCGCGCCAGTGTCAAAGCAATATATTCGCCAAACCAGAGCGCGGTTTTTAAATCCCCTTCAGGTGGGGTGACTTCTACCGGTGCATTGTCCGACTGGGTCATCAGCCCCAAAAAGCTCGACATACGATTCAGATCAGTCACGGCACGACCTGTCGGCATCAAGGGCAAACCGCTCCACAACATACCATGCTGCATCGCAAACAGGTTGATTTGCTGCAACACTGCCAGTTTGTCGCCACTAAGCCCGCCACCATTGGTAAAAGCTGCTGCCAGTTTGCCCTGCCAGCTACGCGCCAGCCAGCGCTTGGATGACTGCTCCATAAACAGCTTCATGGCAGAGGTCAGGCTTCCCATATAGGTCGGACAACCAAAGACAATCGCATCTGCGGCATCTAGCACATCCCAATCAATATGTTCGACATTCATCATATGCACCTGAACACCGGTTTCCCGTGCACCATCGGCAATAAAATTTGCCACTTTAGCCGTGTGTCCATAAAGACTGTGATAAACAATCGCAACAGATTTGGAAGATAGGGACATAATGCTCAAAAGCCAAAAAATTCAGTTAAGTTTAACATTTTCATGCCATAAACACGAATGTCGCCATACGACCCGTTTTAGGCTCACGGCGATAAGAAAAATATTCATCCGCCTGACGATAAGAACACTGATCCCCGCCCAATACGGTATGTATCCCATGTTGTCGCAAGATATAACGCGCAATCGCATACAGGTCGGCATAATATTTACCCGCCTGCTCGCCCACCTGAAATGCACTGTCCAGTTCAGGATATTTACTGCAAAAAGCCACTTTCACCTCAGTGCCAATTTCAAAACAGGGCTGACTGATGGCTGCACCAAGCCAGGCCCAGGTCGGCGGAGTCTGCATGGCCGCAATGGTATTTTCGATAATACCACCGGCCAGACCACGCCAACCGGCATGCAAATTGGCAACTTCCGTACCATCGGCATTACCTAACACCACCGGCAAACAGTCTGCGGTCATCATCATCAGGGCATGCGCTTTGCGCTGCGTCACCAGACCATCGCCGACCAATGCCTCAAAGGGTATCTGTTCATTAATGCTATGACAGATGGTGCTATGCGTCTGGGTCATCCAGGTAATTTTATCTACGCCAAAGGCAGCGAAATCTTGCAGTAAAGCCATACGATGCTGTTGTACCCGCTGCGCATCATCCTGCACATGCAAGGCCAGATTAAAACCTGCAAGCTCAGGCTGCATGGATGGCTGTACTTTCGCATGATGAACGCGGGTCTGACCCACATACACACCTTGTGGAAGTCCTGGTACAAATTGCATCTCGATTCCTTGCTTTGACGCGAGCTAAATAAAAAAATTAATAGGCTTTGTTTTCGGTGCGCAGCACTTCAATCAGATTGGCAAAATCTTCCGGCCACGGCGCTTCAAAGGTCATTTCTTCTTTGCTACGCGGATGGGTCAGACCGAGTTTTGCTGCATGCAAGGCCTGACGTTTAAAGCCACGTAAAGTATCATCTAATAATTGTGATGCACCTGCCGGCATACGTACACGCGGCATATACACCTGATCACCAATCAGGCCAAAGCCGATATAGCTAAAATGCACACGAATCTGGTGGGTACGTCCGGTTTCAAGACGGGCTTGAACACGGGTGAAATGCTGGAAGCGCTCTTTGACGTTATAATGCGTTACTGCATCTTTACCGCCCGGAAGCACAGTCATTTTCACGCGATCCACCGGATGGCGTTTGATCGGTTCATCAATGGTACCGCCAGCAATAATATTGCCATATACCACCAGATCATACAGACGATACACTGATTTTTTCTCAAGCTGTTTGCTGAGAGAGAACTGTGATTCCAGATTTTTCGCGACGACCAACAAACCACTGGTGTCTTTATCAATACGGTGTACCAGACCGGCACGTGCCAGTTCAGCCGATTTTGGATAATGATGTAACAAAGCATTCACCAAAGTACCCGATGTATTGCCTGCGCCCGGATGCACAACCATGCCGACAGCTTTGTTAATGACGATAATGTCATCATCTTCATAGATGATGTCCAGTGGAATATCTTCCGGCAGGTTTCGCGTTTGCGCTTCAAGCTCGACATTTAAGGTCAGGATTTCAAAACCATCACTTTTAAATTTCGGCTTGACCGGTTGACCATTCACCAATAAATTGCCATCTTTGATCCATTGCTTTAATTTTTCTCGGGAAAAATCGCTCCAGACCATCGCGGCAATCTGGTCGATCCGTTGCCCGATATAAGTTTCATCCAGTTGAAATTGCAACGATAAACGTGTTGCAGTTGCTTCTGAAGTATGGTTATCTGCATCCTCAGAATCTTCAAGTAAATTGAAATCAGTATCAGGGATATTAGAATTGGAAGATTGTGCTTGACTCATTTGCTCATTCAGACAAAAGTGGTTTAATAGTGCAATTGTAGCTCATTGCCCGTATTAACAGAGGAATTTTTATGTCGCTACCACATTATAAAATGACAATGCTTGCCCTCACGATTGGCATTGCATCGGCAATGGTAGGCTGTAGCAGTAATCCCAAAAAAGAAGTCGTGGATAAAGGTCCTGAATCTAGCGAGCAAGTTTATATTCAAAAAGCACAGAAAGCGCTAGATCGTAATCAATATACCGATGCCGCAAAACAGCTAGAAGCACTGGAAACCTATTTCCCGACCAGTCAGTATGCTCCGCAAGCGCAGCTTGAACTGTTATATGTAAAATTTCAGCAAAAAGATTATGAAGGTGCAGTGGCACTGGCAGAGCGCTTTATCCGTCTGAATCCACAACATCCAAATGTCGACTATGCTTACTATGTACGCGGCGTATCCAATATGGAGCAGAACTATAATGGTCTGCTGCGTTATACCTCGCTGAAACAGTCGCATCGTGATGTCAGCTATCTGAAAGTGGCTTATCAGAATTTTGTCGATTTCATTCGCCGCTATCCGTCTAGCACCTATGCGGTCGATGCAGCGCAGCGCATGAAATTTATCGGTCAGGAACTGGCTGAGCATGAAATGAATGCGGCACGCTTTAATTTAAAACGTAAAGCCTATCTGGCTGCGGTTGAACGTGCACAATGGGTGGTGGAACATTATCCACAAACCCCTCAGATTCCAGAAGCACTGGCAACGATTGCCTATGGCTATGATCAACTGGGTGATAAAGCAACCTCTCAGCAATATGTTGATGTGTTAAAGCTGAATTATCCAAATCTGGTGAAATCTGATGGTACGGTCAACTTGCGTGCAGCACGTAGCGAAAGCAGTTTCTTTAACCGTGCCACACTGGGTATTTTTGGTAAAGAAGCCAAGACGGTGACTGACAACAATGCAGAGTCGGATGCGCCAGAAACTGAAAAGCGCAGCCTGACCAATCGTGTATCTTTTGGTTTGCTTGATCGTCCTAAAAATACCGAAGCAGAGCAACCTGAACCGACTGCCGAATAAGCCGACTGTCGCAGGTGCATTTTCTTTAAGGGCAAGGTATCATACTTGCCCTTTTGCTTTGTCCCGGCCAGGCTTGAACAAATCGTGCAAAAGGTATACAAAGGAAGTTAAAAAGAATTGACCTGAATCAGTTGAATCCTATTGATTCAATCACTTAAACCTTAGATACGCAGCACGAGAAGCTCAGCAGATTATGGCAATTCCTCAACATACGATTGATCAGATTCTCGATCGCACCGATATTGTCGATGTGATTGGTCAATTCGTGAAACTGAAAAAAACTGGCCGTACCTATTCGGGCTGCTGTCCTTTCCATCAGGAAAAATCGCCCTCTTTTCACGTCTATCGTGACAAACAATATTTTCACTGTTTTGGCTGTCAGGCCAATGGCAACGCCATCCGTTTTTTAATGGACATTGGTAGCCGTAATTTCGTCGAAGTGATGAAAGACCTGTCCAGTCAGACCGGCATTGAACTGCCAAAAGACAATACTGATTCCAATAAATTAAAATACAAACGGGAAGCCGCCAAACCGAAAATAGTCGCTGCGACCAAAGTTGAGAATACGCAAGCTCCGCAACGCCCAGCACAAGAACATTCTGTGTCGGATGCTTCTTTTGATCCATTTGCAGAGTTTCAGGCCTCCGAACAGGATTTCTACGGCGACCCTTTTGCTGCTTTTGAGCACATGCCAATGGCCGAAGTTCAGCAAGACGGCAACTTATACGACCTGCTGGAAAATATTGCGCAGTTCTATGAACGCCAGTTACCCAACAGTTCCAGTGCACAGCAATATTTCAAGCAACGTGGCCTGACTGCAGAAACCATTGCCTATTGGCGCTTAGGTTATGCACCTGAAGACTGGCAACATCTGGAAAAAGCCTTTCCTCAGGATATCGAAGGCCTGAAACTACTGGGGCTAATTCGTACCAGCGACAGTGGCCGTGATTTCGACCTGCTGCGAGAGCGGGTAATTTTCCCGATTCGTGATACCAAGGGTCGTGTGGTCGGCTTTGGTGGCCGTGCGCTCAATGACGAGATCAAGCCCAAATACATCAACTCGCCAGACTCTGAAGTTTTCCATAAGAACCAGTTGCTTTATGGGCTGTATGAAGGCAGAAAGCAGAAAGCCCAGGAATGGCTGATGGTCGAAGGCTATATGGATGTGATTGCATTGCAGCAATACGGCATTCATGGCGCAGTCGCGACACTGGGAACTGCCAGTAATACCGACCATCTGAACATTCTGTTTAAGCAGAACAACCGGATTACCATTGCCTTTGATGGCGATGCTGCCGGTCAAAAAGCCGCACGCCGAACGCTGGACATTGCCCTGCCATTACTCAGTGATGGCCGTGAGCTGAAATTCTTTGTTTTGCCTGCTGACCATGACCCGGACTCCTTGATCCGCCGTGAAGGCATCGAAAACTTTAGACGCTTGCTGGATCAGGCGCCGCTGATGTCGGACTTCGTGTTTGCCCATCTGACCCAAAATCAGGAAATCACTACCCCTGAAGGTAAAAGTCAGGTCATGGGTGAACTGAAAAATCTGACCGAATTATTGCCTAAACATGGCTCATTCCGCTATTTGCTGCAGCAATTTTTCCGCGAAAAACTGGGCTTTAACCGTAAATGGCAACCCAAGGTTAATACCGATGCATCCTTAAGTTTTAGCACCAAAATTGATGCTGAAGAATATGTGATTGCAATTTTGATGAATCATCCCTATTTGTATATTCATTTTGAACCACTGCGTGCGCTGGTATCTGAAGATCAGCTGCTGTTTAAAATCCTAAATATTCTGAATGTGATTTTTGATGACCTGCCGGATGATCCTGAACTCTCGATCTATTATGTTTTAGGTGCCTGTGCAGTACATCATCATGAATTACAGCATATTCTACAACATGCCAATGTGAGCGATTATACCTCTTCACCTGAACAGGCCGACAAACTGGCGGCAGACTTCTCGACCAAGCTGCAATATCAGTGTCTGAAAAACAAGATAAAATCGAAAAAATTTAGCAGCATTGCAGAAATGAAGAATCTGAAAATGCAGATTTACGAAATTGATAAAAAACGCTCCATGACCTTATTGGACGATTAACAGTTTTAAATCGCTTCAAATAAAAATAAGGCGTTTATCTCTAAACGCCGTTCTTCAAAATAGCTATTGTTAAAGAGCTCGCTAATGTTTGGTCTTGCGGCGTGTATCAACTACCTCTTGCAAGGTATCGCGCATCATTTCAAAACAGCTTGGATCTTCCGCCTTGGCCGCCTCACGCAGCACAATAGAAGTCGGATGTAAGAGTTTCTGTGTCAGGCGGTGCGAAAACTCAGCCATAACCATTTCTGCTTTTTCACCCTGGGCAATACGTTGCAGCGCCAATGCCAGTTCTTCCTGCCGCAACTCTTCACCATGGTCACGATAAGCATGAATGGTGGCCCCGGCCTGCTTGACCTTTTGCTGGGTCATCAGTTCTGTTGCGAGCTGATTCACCATAACTTCGGCTTCAACCGCAGCCTGACGACGATGCGCCAGATTTTCCTCAATCACGCTTTGCAGATCATCGACGCCATACAGATATACCCCATCAAGTTTTTCAACTTTAGGATCGATATCACGTGGCACGGCCAGATCGACTAACAACATTTGCTGATAACGGCGTTTTTTCAGTGCCGCTTTGATATCTGCAAAATGAATCACCTGATGCAGACTGCCGGTACAACTGGAAATCACATCGGCGCGATGCAGATTGTCTGCCAGCTGGTCAAAGTCAATAATTTCTACTTCTACCCGATGCGCAATTTCCTGCGCCAGAATGTCTGCACGTTCTCGGGTACGGTTACAGATAATAATCTTGCCCACACCCATTTCTGCGAGATGCTTGGCGACCAGACTGTTCATCTCCCCGGCTGCTACCACCATAATGGTGAGCTTGTCTGGATGACTAAATACCTGTAGGGCCAACTGTGCAACCGCATAGCCCATCGATACCGCATGACTGCCGACAGCAGTCTCGGAACGAACCCGTTTGGCCGCATAAAAGGCATATTCAAAAATTCGGTTTAAACTGCGTGACACCGTCTGGGAGTCTTTGGCAAGAGAAAGTGCATTTTTGACTTGTCCCAGAATCTGCGGTTCACCCAGCATCAGTGAATCCAGACCACTGGCGACACGCATCAAGTGCGTCACGGCTTGGGCATTTTCATAACGATAGACATGATTTTGCAGTTGTTTGACATCCACCCCATTTTTTTGGGCGAGCCAGTTCAGCACCATGTCGACATTGTCAGACATCGCGTAAACTTCGGTTCGGTTACATGTAGACACCACCACCATGTCGTTTAATTCAGGGTGTTGGCTTTGCTCGGCAAGAATGGCACTTAACTTTTCAGGGTTAAACGCAACTTGTTCCCGCAGTTCTACAGAGGCAGTTTGATGGTTGACACCCAATGCAAAGAAAGACATATCAGGTCATCATTTCAATAAATTTATGCTATTGTGCAATATCGGTGTCATAAAAAGCATTACTTGGATCAAGAAAAATTGCGTCAAACAATCAGCCGTATCAACGGCCCTACAATTAAGCAATATTCTACCACATTCCTATTGGTGGGTAGCATGGCTTCAACTGCTCATCTTTATGCAGCGGAAGCAGTTTACCATGCAAATCAAAATTATGATGCCATAAAACAAAGTATGATGGCCGAGTTTGCCATTGCCGCACATGACATTCCGACTGCTTTGCACAACTATACGGTTCTGGCAATCAAGAGCAATTCCACCACGGTCAAGCAGCGTGCACTGAATGTTGCATTGGAACATGATGATTTACAGGCAGCCCTCGATATCTCGACCCACTGGGTGGTACAGGAGCCGCAGGATGTCCCCGCCTTATTTTATTTATCCCATATTGCCCTGAAAGCGCATGAGTATGAGCTGGCGGCAGAGACCTTAGAGAAAATCCTGCAAATTGATGACAGTGCCGATCTGGAAGAAATTCTCGCTGGGATTTCACCTGAAGGCACAGAAGACCGCAGCTATCTGATTCAGGCTTTAAGCACCACCAAAGCCAGAGACAATCCGTCTATTCTGGTGCTGGTGGCCGGTCTGGAAGCACAAAATGGTCAGCTGGAACAGGCTTTAAATACCATTAACCGTGCTCTAAAAAAACGTCCGAATGCGACTGGTTATATCCTGATGAAAGCCAATCTGCTGAATGCTCTCGACGATCCAGAGGAAACTCTGCAATGGTATGAAAAATCCAGCCGTAAACACCGTAACAATCTGGATGTGCGTCTGGCCGAAGTCAAATATCTGGTCAAGCTCAATGAATCGACTTTAGCGCTAAAAAAACTGCAGGATATTCTAAAAAAATGGCCAACGGCTGAAGAAGCCTTGTTTATTGCCGGACTGACCAGTATTGATCTGGAAGAATACGAGAAGGCCGAAAAACATCTGGTCGAACTGCGTTATTCTGCACAGTATCAAAATGAAGCCTATTATTATCTGGCAGTGAATGCTGAACGCAAACAGCATTATGAAACCGCCAAAGCCTATTATCGTCTGGTCGATGGCAGTCTGTACACCGTCTCGCGTCGTAACATGATCTCGATTTTTGCCCAGCAGGATAAGCTGCATGATGCGCTGCGTTTCTTGACTCAGGAACGGGTGAATTATCCGCAACATGCCAGCTTTTTATATCTGGCCCAGGCAGATATTTTAACGCGTATGCAGAATAAAAAAGCCGCGATCCGCCTGCTAGAAGAAGCCAGCAAAAACCTGCCGGATGATCCGGAACTGGTTTATGCACAAGTGCTATTGCTAGATCCACATCAGGATCGCAACAAGCTGGATGAATTGCTGGCAAATTTACTCAAGATTGAACCGAATAGTCCGACCTATCTGAATGCCTATGCCTATACCCTGGCAATGCAGAACCGGCGTCTGGAAGAAGCGCGCCGCTATGTCGAACAGGCACTGGAATATGCACCGGAACAGGCTTCCATTCTGGATACCTATGGTTATATCTGTTATTTACAGAATGACTTTGCCACGGCTGCAGATGTGTTATACAAAGCGTATCAACTCAATCCAAGCGTGAAGATTGGGGTACGTTATGCGCGTTCGTTGTACATGAATGGTGATATACAACACTTCCATCAAGTGTTACAACAATTACAACAAAACCATCCAAATGACCCCGAATTAAAACAACTTAATTCGCTATTGTTAGCACCACAAAACCAAACGAGTTAATTCTTTTATGCGCAATTTAAGCCAATTGGGCTGCTGTGCCTTTGCAGCAACTGCTTTATTCTTAACTGGCTGTCAGCAGATGATCAATCCGCAAACGCCAGTGACACCTTCTGTACAGGCAGATAATCAATTCCAGCTGCAAGGTAAAATTGGTGTGCGCACACCGCAACAGACCGGCAGTGCATTCTTTACCTGGGTACAACAGCAAGAAGAATTTGATATTGAGCTGAGTGGCATTTTAGGTGTGGGCAAAACCCAGATTTCCGGCACGCCCGGCCAAGTCACATTAAACAGTGCTAAAACGGGTGTGATTCAGGCGGCCAGTGCCGAAGAATTACTGCAACGCGCCACAGGCTGGCAAGCACCGATCAGCTATTTAGTGGACTGGGTACAGGCCCGCCCTGCGACAACGACTGCCAAATTGCAAAAAGATGATACACAGCGGATTAGCCAGATTATTGAACAGGGCTGGACGGTCGATCTCAATTACAATGCGCAGGCAAAAATGCCAAACCGCTTGATTTTAAAGCAGTCACTTGAAAATGGTGCGGAAAACCGTATTACAATGATCATTGAAAACCGTTAATTGACCTGATGTTAGCCCATGATGATTCGTGTTCCCTCGCCTGCTAAACTGAATTTGTTTTTACATATTACCGGTCGCCGTGAAAATGGCTATCACGAGCTGCAAAGCATTTTTCAGCTGATTGATCTGTATGACTGGCTGGAGTTTGAACAAACAGATAATCAACACATCCAGATTGAAGGGCTGGCCTCAGTCGATCTGGAACAAAATTTAATCTATCGTGCGGTACAACTGTTGAAGCCCTATGCTCAAACACTGACCGGGCTAAAGATTCGTCTGGAAAAAAATATCCCGATGGGTGCTGGACTCGGTGGCGGTTCGTCGAATGCAGCCACCACCCTGATTGTGCTGAACCAGCTCTGGCAGTGCGGTTTAAATATCGAGCAACTGGCAGATCTCGGAGTCAAGCTGGGTGCAGATGTACCGATATTTGTACATGGTCGAAATGCCTGGGCTGAAGGCATTGGCGAACACTTAACATTCATAGACTTAGATCAAAAACAATTCATTGTGTTAAAACCTGACTGTTTTATCAGCACTCAACTGCTTTTTTCGCAAAAAGCATTGACAAGAGACACGAAGAGCACTAAATTTTGCGCCTATCAGCAAACGCCATCTGATTTTGGAAATAACTTTGAGCCACTGGCTCGATCCTTATATCCTGAAGTCGATGAAGCGATGCAATATCTCGACCAGTTCGGTATTGCAAAACTTACAGGTACAGGTGCTTGTGTGTTTATTGAAGTCACTGAAAATCTGAATATCGAAGATATTCTTGCAAATGCACCATGTAAAGCTTACCTGGTCAACAGTTTACAAGAATCACCTTTAGTTCAGTTTAAAGTGTAGATAGGGGTATCGCCAAGTGGTAAGGCACCGGGTTTTGATCTCGGCATCCGTTGGTTCGAATCCAGCTACCCCTGCCATTTTCACCTGTAGATGTACTGTATTAGGGGTATCGCCAAGTGGTAAGGCACCGGGTTTTGATCTCGGCATCCGTTGGTTCGAATCCAGCTACCCCTGCCATCTTACAGTTCATCAAATTTAGGGGTATCGCCAAGTGGTAAGGCACCGGGTTTTGATCTCGGCATCCGTTGGTTCGAATCCAGCTACCCCTGCCATTTTCTCGAAAAAAGACAGAACACTCATTTGCTGTAAGACTGTTAATTTACCTTGACACTTTACCGTAAAAATATTAAAGTTCTGCCGCATTAGGGGTATCGCCAAGTGGTAAGGCACCGGGTTTTGATCTCGGCATCCGTTGGTTCGAATCCAGCTACCCCTGCCATCTATTCCCATATATCCCAACCGCCAAGGGTGCTTCATGCCCAATCTTGTCGTTTTTAGTGGATCTGCGCATCCACAATTCGCTCAAAAAGTCGTAAGTCACTTACATATTCCTCTAGGCGCTGCCTCTGTAGGTCAGTTCTCTGATGGTGAAATCGCTGTCGAGATTACTGAAAACGTTCGTGGTAAAGACGTATTCGTCGTGCAACCTACTTGTGCTCCTACTAACGATAACCTGATGGAAATCTTAGTCATGGCTGACGCTTTGCGTCGTGCAAGTGCAGGTCGTATTACTGCCGTGATTCCTTACTTTGGTTATGCTCGTCAAGACCGTCGTCCACGTTCAAGCCGTGTGCCAATTACTGCTAAAGTCGTTGCAGACATGCTGACGACTGTAGGTATTGACCGCGTTGTGATGATTGATCTTCATGCTGACCAGATCCAAGGTTTCTTCGATATCCCTGTAGACAACATCTACGGTACACCAGCGCTACTTGCTGACTTACGTCAGCAGTCACATCACAACCTGATGGTGGTTTCACCTGACGTCGGTGGTGTGGTTCGTGCACGTGCTGTTGCGAAACAAATGGGTGATATCGATCTTGCAATCATCGATAAGCGTCGTCAAAAAGCGAATGAATCACAAGTGATGCATTTGATTGGCGATGTGAAAGATCGTGATTGTGTCATCGTCGATGACATGGTAGATACTGCAGGCACTTTATGCAAAGCAGCTGATGCATTGAAAACTTTCGGTGCTCGCAAGGTTGTTGCTTATGCAACGCATCCAGTACTTTCTGGTAAAGCATTAGAAAACTTAAGACATTCTGTGATTGATGAGTTGGTGGTTTGTGACACCATCCCACTTTCAGATGAAGCTTTAGCACTGGGCAAGATTCGCCAGGTTTCCGTAGCCAGCATGGTTGCCGAAACGATTCGTCGCATTAACAACGAAGAATCTATTAGCGCAATGTTCGATTCTTATCTATAATAGAGCGCTGAATTTTCAAAGCCCTGCCATTTGGTAGGGCTTTTACTCACTAGACTGGTCGCAAGTCTGGTTCATTTAACTTAAATAGGATGTCTATCATGGCAAACTTCGTATTAAACGCAGCAGCACGTGAAGAAGCAGTTCAAGGGAAAGGTTCGAGCCGCCGCCTTCGTCTTCAAGCTAAAGTTCCTGCAATCATCTACGGTGGCGAAGCTGCTCCTGTAGCTGTTACTCTTGAGCTTCGTCAGCTTGTTAAATTTTTAGAAAATAACTCTTTCTTTGAAGAAGTTATCGAAATTGATGTAGACGGTAAAGTTGAAAGCGTAAAAATCCAAGCCTTACAACGTCACCCAGCTAAAAACACGCCTATGCACGCTGACTTTAAACGCGCATAAGTGTTAATGGTGTAATTAGTGTCAAATATTTCACTGATTGTTGGTTTGGGCAACCCAGGTTCTGAGTATGCCCAAACCCGCCATAATGCAGGGGCCTGGTTCGTAGAACGCCTTGCAGAGCAATATGGCATTACCCTCAAGAAAGACCCGAAATTCAATGGATTTAGTGGTCGTGGCAATATCGAAGGTCAAGACGTTCGTCTTCTTCTACCTACAACCTTTATGAACCTTTCCGGTAAAAGTGTTGTTCCTTTTGCCAAATTCTACAATATCGCACCTGAATCGATCCTGATTGCCCATGATGAACTGGATATGAATCCTGGTGTCATTCGCCTGAAAACGGGTGGTGGTCACGGTGGTCATAATGGTCTACGCGATATCGTGCCGCATATTGGTTCAAACTTCCATCGCCTGCGTATTGGAATCGGCCATCCTGGTGCCAAAGACCGTGTTTCTGGTCATGTGCTCAGTAAAGCGCCCAGCAGCGAACAAAAGTTAATGGATGATGCAATTTCACATGCGCTCGCACGTACCAAAATGCTGGTGAATGCAGAAGTACAGCAAGCCATGAATCAAATTAATGCCTATAAGCCTAACTGATCATTCAAAAATCGCTGGACAATTCTGCTTGTCAGAAAGATCATTTAAGCGCAAAATGCGCAAGCCTACCCACTTATCCAGTGTCGTAGAAATTGATTCAACCATATGATGATCAAAGTCTTAGTTCAACTCAGGGGACGCTAGCCATGCTATCTCGTTTATTAAAATGCAAAATTCACCGCGCTCACGTTACACATGCAGAATTACACTATGAAGGTTCATGTGCAATTGATGGCGTTTTGATGGATTTAGCTGGCATTCGCGAATACGAAGAAATTCATGTGTGGAACGTGACCAATGGTAAACGTTTTGCAACTTATGCCATTCGTGGCGAAGATAATTCAGGCATCATTTCAGTCAATGGTGGCGCTGCACATCAAGCCGATGTAGGCGATATCATCATTATTGCAACTTTTGGTGATTTCACTGAAGCTGAAGCAAATGCACATCAGCCACGCTTGGTCTATACAAATCCAAACAATACCGTCAGCCATACTGCCAACTGTATTCCGGTACAAGTCGCTTAAGTCGATGCGACCAGATTCCCAAAGCTCGCACCTCGCGGGCTTTTTTATGGCCAGAATGACTAAATATAATTAACTGCCCTGCCGCCAGCTTTTAGAACTTTCACAATTTAGGGGCTTTAAATGGGAGTCAACAAGATTAACCAGTAAAGCCTTTCCATTTTCCTTAAGCTTAAGTTCGGCAAATTTGGCATTGCGATAACACGGCTCTAGGCCTTCGGCGAATAAAAAACTATTGGCCGCCGGATATAAAGCTTCAAAACTATTGCGTGGATTCTTTAACAGCAGTTTTACGGAAGATGCCGGATGAACTTGTAACAGACGCGGATCAAAACTGCTTCGTATCACTCGTCGTTGTGCATCCAAGCGTACATAGCTCACGATCTGAGACCGATCTTTAAAATCCTGAATAGTGATATCTGAACCTGTTTGATTCAGGGCAGTTTCATCAGCATCCAGACCAGCAAAATGCAACTGATAGTTCAGCGCCATATAATCGCCCTGCAAAATCGAACGCGGATCGACGGGCGCCAACTTAACAAAAATACTCTGACTATTTCTTAAATGCCATTCATGCTGGATAATTAAGCCCACAAATAAGGCAATACTAAAAATACTCAGGTGTAGCACCCAGAACTTTTTCATGAGGCTACTCCTGTTTTCGACTGAAATTTCGGTGAGCTCAACACATAAGCCAGAAGCAAAACCAGCAGACCTGAAGCAAAGATACTGACACTCTTAAATAAAAAGCTGAGTCCCAGATTGTAATACAGCAACCATAACCAGAAGATCAGTAACAGAACCAATAAGGCCTGCATCAATCGCTGTTGATTGACCATCGCCCAGGCCATAAGTACCAGAATGATGAAAATTTCAAAATAGCCCAGTGCAATCAGTAAAATGCCTACGGCAGGAATCAGCCAGAGTGGTGTCAGCGAAAATTGCTTCAGATGTATTCCGATAAAACTCAGCAGCCATACTGCGGGTAAAATATAGAAAACAATTGCTTCATCTATACCGCGCGGATGCAGTTGCTGCGCTACGCCAAATTGCAACAGACATTGAAAAATAGCCGTTGCTGCCAAAATACTGATCATCCACAGATTCACACTTTTGGCATAAGCTGAAGCAAGCCAGTGTCTTGCAGTGAGTAAAGCCACGGTCAGCACACTGTAATTCAACAGCATGATCCATGTGATCAGGCGATGGTCATGAGAAAATGGGTGCTGCTCGATTAAAACTGCAATTCCCAACGCATGAGCCAGTAATAACTGTAATAGCAGCACCAGCCAATGCATGCGATTCATGATACTTAGCAACGTAATACCGATTTGTATCAGCCAGATCAGCAATAAACTATCTGTCAACAATTCGGTATGAATCAGGACAGCAGCCTGACCGCAAACCCACAAACAATAAGCCAGTTGCCGCAGAAAAACTGAAGGCTTGCTATGAATCAGCCACCAGGCAATCCCGATAAAGATTAGCCCCATCAGGATGGATAAACTTTCCCAATAGGTCAGCAACAGCATGGCCAGTATCACACCAGCAATCCATGCGCCCAGCGCCAGTGGAATGACCGAAAACCGGCTCTGGGGTAACAGCTTTATCAGCAGCGCACTAATCGCCGCAAACCAGCCAAAGATGAGCAAAGCCAGCACCAATAAGCCTGCAGCTGAATTTTGCAAATATTGGTCTGTGAGATCAAAAATCAGAATGCTAAAACTCAGTGCCAGCCCTGCAACCAGCAAACTGGTTTCCAGCTGTTGCTGCCGAGTATAGAAATAAGCACTAAATAACAGTGCTAAGACCAGTACCGAAGCCAAATACCAGATCGAATTCGAGTCGATAAATCGAAACATGCTGAATACCGAAATGAGTACCACCACGGCAATCAACAGATAGCGTAAAACCGGATAATAGCGTAATGCATAGATCAGACTCAGTCCGGTCAACAGATTAAGACTGAGCAGATAGGCAGTTTCAGCACGCACCAACCAAAAGCTTTGTTTAAAATAAAAATAAAGCGCCAGCTGGCTGACCACGCAAAATAATGCAAACACACCAATATTCGGTCGATACAGCCAAGGCAAAAGTAACAATGCCCAAAGCAAAAATAGTTGATAACTGTCCGCGCCAGTCTGATAGATCTGCCCAATCACCGCCAGACTTAAGCCCAGCATTAAACCCGATACAGTATCCAGACTTTGTCTTAACTTTTCTCGCGCAGCAAAATGCACACTCAGCAATGCCGAACCCAGCAATAAAACTTGCGGCATAAACAACTGGACAAATTTCGGCAGCATCCACCAGTTTGCTGCCAGCAGATACACGATACTGACAGCGATCAGCGCGAGTCCAATGATTTGAAGAATCTGAATAACAGCAGGTTGAATAAATAACAGCGGTGAGAATGGATGATCGGGCTTGGTTACTGTTTTAGACATGCTGATCTGTTCAATTTTTATTTGATTTTACCTTAGCATGATTTTTAGCGCATATGCCAGGCAGGAACCTTACAACTGTGCAGTACTTTTTTAAATCAGGATCTGATAAATGCCGTAAAGAGCAATGATCAGCAGAATGAGACCACACAAGGCCAGCAAATGCGGATACAACCGAGAACGGGATAAACGGTTAAAACCCAAATACACCACCGACAGGGTCAGGAAATCCAGCACGATCCAGCTCAAGGTTAAGATTATGAGACTCAAATCGAGATCAGATGTAATACCAATAAACTGCGGGAAAAAAGCCGCAAAGAAAATAATATCTTTGGGATTGGAAATACCGACCAGAAAACCCTGCTGAAAGCCGCCACGTACCGGAGATAACTTCTTTTGAGTTGACTCTGCTTGCTGGAAAATCACCTCCCGAAATATTTGCAGCCCCAGATAACCAATATACAGACAACCCAGCAACTTGATGGCATCCAGCCACTGTTCATTAATGACCAGCAAGCCTTTCAGGCTTAATATCGATAAAGCAATCAATATCAATGAAGCGAAATTGGTGCCAAAAATAGTTCTTAAAGCCGCAGCATAACCGCCTTTTAGACCGGCACTGGCCACCAGCAACATCACCGGACCAGGCGTGGCGATCATTACCACAACAGCCAGACAATACAAGAGTGATTGATAGTAAATAATTATATTGACAAATATAGTCAAACATATACAATTTAGGTATTAAATTTTAAAAAAACTTGCAATGAAATACTTGACTGAAAGCTTAAAGAAAGTAGAGCAAGACCTTGCTTATTTTGTATCCCCTGAAAATAAAGATGGGTTTATTAAGGAATTTGCATCATGGGTCTATGGTGAG
>NZ_VPEC01000051.1:0-13746 GCF_013417355.1 Acinetobacter sp. YH12255 | reverse complement strand
GAAAGTTGGGTGTATTTCTTCATTGTGTGCTTTCCAATTGCGAGTTGAAAAAGTCCAATGATTCTACGAATACACCTAACTTTTTCAACTAACTACAAATGTGTCGCACTTGAGATTTGAATCTGCGCTATCAATAAAGTCTAGATTCTGGATAAATCCAAGAGAATCTACAAGTCTTTATTTCCAGCCCAACTCAATTGCTGTGATCTCATTAATCAGGGTCTGATCCAGAGATCCCGGCATTTTACTCGTGGTTTCGGACAGCGGGATATGTCCTGCCATCAGTTCTGCCTTGGCTTGTGGGAACACAGGTTGCTGATCTGGAAATGCATAACCTATTGGATAAATCGGCTGACCTGTGGCCAGATCATATTTATCACTGGCACCAAAGGCATGCAGTAACTCATGTACCAAAACAATTTTATTTTGTTCAGACTGCTTTTGAGAGGCAAACAGGTTGACCGAACCAATCCGGCCTTTTTGCAAGGCAGTTGAATGCTTTAATTGCCGGGTTTGTGCCGGATCATAATAATTTAAAAACAGGGTCAGACTGGCAGAAGGGTCCGAACTTTGTTGCTGTTTCCAGGCATAAAATCGAAACTTTAAACTCCATACAACAGTATCGAAAATTGAGGCCTGCTCAGGGACTTTAGGCGATAAAACTTTAAGCTCACGACCCAAATTAAAATAAAAATAAGTGGGTTGATTCCGATATTGCTGTGCTGATTTTTGTAGAAAGTCTCTTGCCGTTTCTAGATCCTGAACTGACAGTTGCTGGATGTATTGCTGTGTGGTCGGTAATCCATCTGCATTAATCGGATGCAACAGAACCATGACCGGCTTTGACCAGTTCTGATTTTGATCACGATAGGCATTGACTGCAACGATCAATAAAATACTTAATAAAATCAGAATCCGAATCTTTTTCCACATATCCCCAAGCAACCTTATTTATTTTTTTTAAAATATCGACACATCATAAATAAAAAATGCCGACTTTCGTCAGCATTTTTTTCAAGTTTAAACTTTATTTAGGCTTCAACCCATTTTCCATCCTGGTAAACCAGAGACCATTTGGTTTGCTTGCCTTCCGCATTTTCAGAGCCAATATATTGCGATTGGTTCTTGCGACTGAATTTCACCAAAGTCGGGTTACCTTCCGGATCTGCATCAGGCGCTTGCAAGATAAACTGATATTTCGGATCTAGCTGTTCAGCCACAGAGCGAATCTCGGCAACTTTCGGTGCCCGTGTTTCACGCACTTTCGGGAACTTGCTGGCAGCCAAAAATAAACCGGCCGCACCATCACGCAGCACAAAGAAGTCATCGTGCTTGGTCGAGCGCAAATGTTCCATCTTGATCGGATCGACACGCGGAGGTGCCGGCTGACCACTCTTTAATACTTTACGGGTATTGTCACAACTGTTGCAGGCGAAGTATGGACCAAAACGACCCGTTTTAAGCTGCATTTCGCCATCACATTTGTCGCATGGAATGGTTGGGCCATCATAACCTTTGATCTTGAACTCTCCTTCTTCGAGTTCATAACCATCACAGTCCGGGTTATTGCCACAAACATGCAGTTTACGACCGCCATCAATCACATAGCTGTCCATTGCCGTTTCACACACCGGACAACGTTTCTTCGACATCAGGTCAGCGGTTTCGGCCGCATCATCATCAGACAGTGCAGCCAAAGACTCGACTGGGGTCAGGTTCAAGGTTCCCTTGCAACGTTCTTTCGGTGGCAGGTTATAACCAGAACAGCCCAGGAAAACGCCTGTGGTTCCGGTACGAATCTGCATTGGGCGCTCACATTCTTTACAATGTACCGCATCCACTTCCACTGGCTGATTACGGCGCATACCGTTCTCACCTTGTGCCGTAGTCAAACGCTGCTTGAAATCGCCGTAGAAGCTGTCTAACAGCTCTTTCCAATTACGTTCACCATCTGCCACCTTATCCAGCTGACCTTCAAGATCTGCGGTAAAGGCGTAGTTCATCAGGTTATTGAAGTTTTCATCCAGACGGTCGGTGACGATCTCACCCATCTTCTCGGCAAAGAGACGACGGTTATCGAGCTTCACATAACCACGATCCTGAATGGTCGAGATAATTGCAGCATAGGTCGATGGACGGCCAATGCCTTTTTTCTCGAGTTCTTTGACCAGTGAGGCTTCAGTAAAACGAGCTGGTGGCTTGGTGAAATGTTGAGATGGATCAAGCTTCTGAAGTTTCAGCACTTCACCGACTTTCACTGCCGGTAATAGAATATCGTCATCCGCTTTGTTGGCACCACGCACCCGGGTAAAACCATCAAAGACCAGCGTCCGGCCTTTGGCTTTCAGTTCTACGCCATTGGCATTGACTAAAATGGTTGAAGACAGGTATTCAGCCGGTGTCATCTGACAGGCCACAAACTGGCGCCAGATCAAGTCATAGAGACGCTGTGCATCACGCTCCACACCGACCAGACTGTCACCTTTGAGACTCACAGTAGATGGACGGATTGCCTCATGCGCTTCTTGCGCGCCGGCTTTATTGCCATAGCGGTTGGGTTTGGCCGGCAGGTACTTCTCACCAAATTCTGATTCGATATGGCCACGGACCATGCTTACCGCATCATCACTCAGGAAGGTCGAGTCGGTACGCATATAGGTAATGAAACCGGCTTCATACAGGCGCTGTGCCAGCATCATGGTTTTCTTCACAGAAAAACCGAGACGGGTACTGGCCGCCTGTTGCAACGTTGACGTGATATAGGGCGCGCTTGGATTGACTTTGGTTGGCTTATCTTCACGGGCAGAAACGGTATAATCCGCATCTTTAATCAGGTTTAACAGTGCATCCGTTTCGTCTTTATTACGAAGCTTTAAAGTCTTGCCATTTTGCTTGACTGCTTCCAGACGGATGTCATCTTTTTTCGATTTGGTATCGGCAAACACCTGCCAGTATTCTTCAGGAATAAAGGCCCGAATTTCACGTTCGCGTTCAACCACCAGTTTCACCGCAACCGACTGTACACGACCGGCTGACAGGCCACGGGCAATCTTTTCCCACAAGAGTGGTGAAATCATGAAGCCGACCACGCGGTCCAGGAAACGGCGTGCCTGCTGGGCATTGACTTTATTGGTGTCCAGACGTGAAGGATGCTTAAAGGCTTCCTGAATGGCATTTTTGGTAATTTCGTTGAAGACCACACGTTGATAACGTGACTCATCGCCGCCAATCACTTCTTTTAAATGCCAGGCAATCGCTTCCCCTTCCCTGTCCATATCCGTTGCCAGATAGACTTCATCGACTTGCGCTGCCAGTTTTTTCAGTTCGGCAACCACATGTTCTTTGCCGGGCAGCACTTCGTATTTGGCTTTCCAGTCATGTTCCGGATCGACACCCATGCGGTTAATCAACGCATTCTGTGATTTTTCAGCTTTCTGTTCATCTGTCAGTTTGGTGCGTGTCGCCGGCTTTTTCTCTGTCGATTTGGCAGAGCCGCCTGTTGGCAAGTCACGGACATGACCGACTGATGATTTTACGATGTAGTTTGGACCAAGGTACTTATTGATTGTTTTCGCTTTTGCAGGCGACTCCACAATCACTAAGGCACGCTTACTTCCAGCGTCGGGAGACTTTGCTGTGCTGCTTTTTGATGTGGACCGAGGAGCGTTCGCCATAATTAACCGTTAATCCTGTTTATTTCTAAATTAAAGTTCAGCCAAAGCGTGTAATAGTGCTTTGATATCGTCGAGTTGGGCTGCTCTTAAATCAGCATGTTCATCCCAATACAATCCGACACAGTTGGCCTGCATATCAATAGCATAAATGCCTTTTAATGCAATGGGAAAATCTTTAAATTTCTCATCACCCTGCACAATTTCGAGTTTATTATCGACAACACGGGCACGCATCAAGGGTAAACGCGCATCTGGCATGAGTACGCTGTAGTACGCAACCATACTGGCACGACTTTCAGTGGCCTTTGGAATTTTGGTCCAGTCGGGTGCAACCACCAAACGTGGATGCAGACCCATTTTGCGGGCTTTGTCACGCATGATGCCAAGCGCTTTTTCTCTTGGGCTGACACGTAAGCCAAAAATTGACCCCATGACAAAAATGATGATGATCACCGCTACCCAAATTCCAGTGTTTTCCATAGTTCAACCTTTATGTTCTATTATTAGAGTTGCATAAGCACAATATAAAACGCAAGTTTGCACGATAAAATTAATTCAAGAACATTTCATGACTATATAAAACTTCGTGACCATTCCAGTAAATATAACCCTTCTCGATCAGCTCCTTCAGCAGCAAGCGAATGTCCGATTTTGGAAATAACTGTTCCAGTAAATCACGTAACTCATAAATGTCTTTGGGTTTATCGCCCTGCAATTCACGCAGTTTACGTGCGACTTCCAGTTGCACCGGATCAATCCGGTTAAAGTTTTTAAACAGGTCTTGCTGGGCTGACTGGATCGGAGTTTGCAATGATTCAACTGGAGCATCATCCACTTTGAGCCGGGACAGGACCTGATCCAGTTTTGGATTTTCAAGCGGATCTTGTTCATCCAGATTGAGCTGTAGCCACTGTTTCAGGACTTTTTTACGGAAGCTGATCTGCTCATCATAGCGTTTGACGATTTTCAGGTTAATCAGCATGCCGACCACATGCTGGGCCTTCACGGGCATGACGTGCAGAATATTGGCAACTGAATTTTTTAAGGTTTCCAAGGTATTTGGCTTACCACTCATTTTCCCTAGAGCATCACAGTACTTTTTCACCAGTTGCAAGGCCGGTTTGTTGCGGATCGCCTCCAGACTAGGCAGGTAATTTTTAACATGCTCTGCTGGAATAGAGACTTCATCGGGCTGAATCTGAATCAGGCTACATTTAATATCAGAGGCTTGCAGCATCTGCTGCAACATCTCGCTGCGGTCCATCGCCGAGATCAACTCGACTTCGGTTTCCGGCTCCAACAGCGCCATCAGCTGACCGACAATGACCGCATATTCATATTCTTTCTGGGGCGATTCAGGTGTATCCAGAATGATGATCTGTCCACTCGCAATCCAGCCGGCCAGCTCGGTTAAATCTTCTAATGAAAATTCAAATGTTCCGGCACAATTAAACAGATACAGGCTGGAATAATGCGTCACAATTTCACGCAGTAACTTGGCCGTCGGAAAATTATTTTCGAGGTCGAGTAGAACAACTTTTGGATGCATGGGACAAGCTTCTGAAATGTACCTGAAAGCCAGTATTAGAGTAGGAAGTGAGTGAAAGGTCAAATAATTTCATGGTGAATATTCGGGTTGCAGCGGATTTACCAGATTCCAATCGAGTGGAAGATTACATATTTGATCTTGCTGCAAGCAGGTCAGAAATCGCTAGATTCCAGGCTGAGAGCTGATTAAATGAATCGAATCATCGGTGAAATAGCAGCTGCAATAAAAAACCCTTATCAAATATAAGGGTTTTATTAAATGATTGCTTGCAAATTAATAATGTGGCGGACGATCAGCAACTGGATCAAAATCCGCAATTCCTTCAGAGCGGTCTGAGGACTCAACACGTTGATATAACAGGCTCATTTGCTTTTTCAGATCGGCAATTTCCAGAGTCTGTTTAGCCACCTGATCATTCAACTGTTCAACTAAATCGTCTAAAAATGCAATTCGCACTTGCAAATCTTCAATGGGTGCGGAAAATGACGCCTGATCATTTAGATTTTGTTGTTTAGTCATTTAAAGTCCTCATTGGGGATTTCAGGAAACATTATGGCCTATATTACCCTTAGGGATGTCCAACTTGCGTTTGGTGGACCCGCCCTGCTCAACGGCGCGAATTTTAACTTGGAGCGCGGCGAACGAGTGTGTTTGATTGGCCGTAATGGTGAGGGTAAGTCTACCTTACTTAAGCTGATTGAAGGAAGTTTACTGCCGGATAGCGGCGAAGTTTCATTACAAAATGGCATCACGATTTCGATGCTGGCGCAAGATGTACCGATGGACTCAGGCCGAGTGGCGGATATCGTGGCTGACGGTGCCGGTGAAGCGTCGGAAGTTTTGCGTGCCTACCATGCAGCCAGTGAAGCCTGTGTGCTGGGCGATATGGACGCTTGTGACCGCATGGGCAATCTGCAACACAAAATGGACCAGCTCGATGGCTGGGCGCTGGAAACCAAGGTCAATTCGATTTTAAGCAAAATGGGGCTGGACCCAGATGCAGATCTTGCCGATTTGTCGGGTGGTCGTAAGCGTCGTGTCCTATTGGCACGTGCCTTGCTGACTCAGCCAGATGTCTTATTACTGGATGAACCGACCAACCATTTAGATGTTGAAAGTATCGAGTGGCTGGAAAAATTCCTGCTCGATCAAAACAATTTAACTCTGTTATTCATTTCGCATGACCGTGCCTTTGTCGATAGCATCGCCACCCGTATTGTGGAACTGGATCGTGGTCAATTGCGCAGTTATGAAGGTAACTATTCACGTTACTTAGAACTCAAAGCCATGCAAATGGAAGCTGAAGAAAAGCAGAATGCGCTGTTTGATAAAAAGCTGGCGGAAGAAGAAGTCTGGATCCGTCAGGGCATCAAAGCACGCCGTACCCGTAACGAAGGTCGTGTTCGCGCTCTAAAAGCACTGCGTGAAGAATCCAAAGCGCGCCGTTCGCAACAAGGTAAAGTGGCGATGGCGACTCAGGATGCCAACCGTTCCGGCAAACTGGTCTTTGAGATTGAGAACCTGAGTGTGAAATTCGGTGACAATGCACCGATCATTAACAACTTCTCGGCACTGGTTTTACGCGGTGACCGTATCGGTCTGGTCGGTGATAACGGTGTCGGTAAAACCACACTGATTAAAGCCATTCTGGGCGAGCTTGAGCATGGCGGCACGGTGAAAACCGGTACACAGCTGGAAGTAGCCTATTTCGACCAACTGCGTAATGCACTGGATCTGGAAAAGTCGGTCAAAGATAACGTTTCTGAAGGCTCTGACCACGTGGATGTGAATGGTAACCGTCGTCATATCTATAGCTATTTACAAGACTTCCTGTTCTCGCCAGAACGTGCACGTACCCCAGTCAAAGCGTTGTCTGGTGGTGAACGCAACCGTATCTTGCTGGCGAAACTGTTGCTGAAACCATCGAATCTGATTGTGATGGATGAACCAACCAACGATCTGGATATGGTGACCCTAGAGTTACTGGAAGAAATGCTCGGTGGCTACAAAGGCACCTTGTTATTGATCTCGCATGACCGTGCCTTTATGGACAACGTGGTGACCTCAACTTGGGTCTTTGATGGTAAAGGCAATATCGACGAATATGTCGGTGGTTATCAGGATTATCTTGAACAGCGTCCGGATCAAACCGTGGTCGATCAAAAAAGTGCCGTGAAAAAAGCCATGGCCAAAGCTGAAGCCGCACCCGTTGCTGCCAAAAAAGTCAAACTCAGCTACAAAGATCAACGCGCGCTCGAGCAACTTCCGGCTGAAATGGAAGCGCTGGAAAAAGAGCAAGCCGAGATCAATACACAACTGGCTGATGGCTCTTTATTTGTCAGTGATTCCGATAAAGCCATGCAACTGTCTCAGCGTTTATCAGAAATTGATGAACTGTTACTGGAAAAATTAGAACGTTGGGAAGAGCTGGATAACCTTAGCAACGGCTAAATATTCCACGAGTATTTGCTCAAGCATCTGTATTCGTACAGATGCTTTTTTTTATTTCAAGAATCTTCTCTGTTAGACTGCACTTAATCTTTTAGCCCTATATTGTTCTATGAGTACCCAGCCTGCATATCAACCCGGCGAATTTCAATGGTCATTCCTGTTACCTCGATACTGGGGCAATTGGCTGGGTATTATTTTCCTGATGATTTTGGCGATTTTACCATGGGCCATTCAGTATCGTCTGGCCTATCTGCTGGGCCATCTGTCTTTTAAGTATCTGCCCTCACGTCGCGACACCACACTGCGCAATCTGGAAGTCTGTTTTCCTGAATGGTCTGCCGAGCAAATACAGGACAATGCGCGTCAGGTTTTTATCGATCAAATGCTGGGGGTTTTTGAAACCTTAAATGCCTGGTACAGTCCGAAATGGTTTCAGGATCGCGTCAGTATTGAAGGACTGGAACATATTCAGAATGCTCAAGCCGAAGGCCGGGGTATGCTGTTACTAGGCACGCATTCGACCTTACTGGATGCTGGTGGATATCTGTGTGCACAATATTTTGAACCGGATGTGGTGTATCGCCCACAGAATAATCCACTTTTGGACATGCTGATTTACCGTTGTCGCGCCACGATTTATGCCCATCAAATTGATCATGATGATATGCGCGGTCTGGTACGTAATCTGAAAAAAGGCCATGCAATCTGGTACAGTCCGGATCAGGATTATGGTTTAAAACAAGGGGTGATGGCACCTTTCTTTGGTGTACCGGCGGCAACCGTCACCGCGCACCGTCGTTTACTGAAAATGACCAAAGCTGCTGCGATTCCTTTATATTTCTATCGTCATGGCGATATCAAAAATCCACGCTACCATGTACTGATTGAACCGGCACTGGAGAATTTCCCTAGTGAGAATGAAGTCGAGGATGCTACTCGCGTGAATCTGATAATTGAACAGCAGCTACGCATCGCACCGACCCAATATATGTGGTTCCACCGCCGTTTTAAAACTCGCCCTGAAGGTTATAAGGAAATTTACTAAATCTGTTTGATCGCGGACTTTAAATCGCTACAGCTCCTACAGTTTAAAATCCTGCTCATGATCTGTACCTTGATAGATCTACATAGCTTCCGTTAGTCCCGCACGTGTGAAGCCTAAAGCCTGATAAAATTCCTATTGTCTGCTGATCGGCCACTAAAATCTGCTGATGAAATCCTGAATAATATTGCAGCATACTTTGCATGATCCGCCGACCAATGCCTTGTCGTTGCCAGTCTAGACCAACCAATAAATGGGGGAAATACACCCCCAGAGAGCCATCTGAAATCGCATTCGCCAGTCCGACCAGCTGACCATTTATACGTGCAGTGACCAGACCATGCGAATGTTGTAAAGCCTGTAATAAATGTTGTGGTTTTCGGCAGTAGACCATGGATTGGCACGATAGAGCTGAAGTATTTCTGATCCATTCACTGAGTCATCACTGGCAATAACATTTTCCATTCTGCACTGTAAAAATATAGCTTTAAACCTAAAATTATCTTTAATAATCAATTAAATATTTAAAAAAATTCATCCTAAAAATAATTTAACCCGAGTTCTACATCCTGTAAAACCCGGGTTAATGAGGTTGTGCTTTCATCTATTATAATTGGTTCTATTTTTTGTGATTTCCCTTTCAGCATCATATCCATGATGTTTTCATTCAGCTTCGTCTTCCTTATGAGAATATCCTTTCTCGACTCCCTGTGCTGATAAACCTAGAATACCTGGATTGCTCATGATTGCCCATCCGCAAGAAGCGCAAACTGATGTAAGCAATCTCTTACACTTTTCTCTTAAAAAGTTAAGAAATTTTGCCGCCATCTTTATAAGCCATGGCAATTTCATCGGTCACCATTTTTTCCTCTTTCTCTGCTTTTTGAATCCCCTCTTCTATGGCCTCTTGTGCTTCCTGCTCATCTTCATCGGTTTGCTCCAATTCTTCCTGAATATGCTCAAAGACCCGACCGGTTTGTAAAACCAGAAAGACCGGAAAATGATCAGAACCAATATGGGGCAGACGTTCCATATGGACCAGGGCAAAATCGGTACTGTGAAATACGTGATCGAGCGACCAGCGAAAAAAAGGATAATCTGCATGAAAGGTGTTTACATAATGACGTCCGACGCGTGGGTCCAGTAGCCCGCTAATGCGCTGAAACAGCCGCGTAGTACGAGACCAGGCCACATCATTCAGATCCCCCATGACGATGCAACTTTCATCTAAATCTTTAATCTGATCCCCGACAATTAACAATTCCGCATCACGTAAAGTAGAATCCTTGGCTTCAGTTGGGCTCGGTGGTTTCGGGTGCAGACAGTGCAGCTGCACCGGCTGTCCCGAGCCTAAAATCACTGTGGTATGAATGGACGGAATCTCGTCGCTTAAAATAAACTTGACCTGGGTATTGCGAAGTTCCAGTTTACTATACAGGTGCATGCCATACAGGTTATCCAAAGGCACAGGCACACGATAAGGATAATCTGCTTCAATCACCGACAGTTCATTTTGCCAGGTTTGATCCGTTTCCAGCGTTAACACCAAGTCTGGCTGATGGGTCTGGATCTGTTCAATCAGTCGATGATATTGAGTATTGGTGGTCAGTACGTTCGAAACAATCAGGGAGATTTGCCGCTGCGGATCCAGTTGATCCTGTTTGACCTGCTTGACCTGTTTTTTCCAGATAAAGGTATAGGGCAATACCATTTTTAGCTGATAAGCCAAAGCCGCAATCAGGGCCACAAAAATCAGCTGATTCAAGACAGTCCAGGGATGCTCCACCACCAAAAACAGCACAAAGGCAATAAAGCCCAAGACCAGAATTTGTAAGCGTGGAAAATCCGCACCTCGAATCCACCATTCATCGCGTGGGATCAGTGACCAGAAACTTAACCAAATGACAATGATTGCCACAATTTGGATAACCCATATCATAAAGCGTGCTCTTAATTAAGTTATTATTTTTTCTGAAAGAAAAATGACGTTATCAATTTTGTATGTATCATAAAGCAGATATTTCGCTCAAGAATATTGATGTTTTGATTGTGTAGCACTTGCAGTTGAGTCCCTTTTTGATACACTCGAATCCCTTTAGAATTTTTAACGCACCGAGGCAAAGTGACATGAGAGTAGGTCTGGTCGGTTGGCGCGGGATGGTTGGTTCCGTCCTAATGCAACGTATGGTTGAAGAGAATGATTTTGCTCATTTTGAGCCATTTTATTTCTCTACCAGTAATGCAGGCGGTGAAGCGCCAGCATTTGGTGGTAAGACTGCCCCAGCACTTATGGATGCATCAGATATTAACAGTCTGAAGCAGATGGATGTCATTATTACCTGTCAAGGTGGCGACTATACCTCTGAGGTTTTCCCGAAACTGAAAGCTGAAGGCTGGAATGGTTACTGGATTGATGCAGCATCGACCTTACGTATGGATGATGAAGCCATCATCGTACTTGATCCGGTCAATATGCATGTGATCAAAGACGGTTTGGTAAAAGGCACCAAAACTTTTGTTGGCGGTAACTGTACGGTTTCCTTGATGTTGATGGGTCTAGGTGGTCTGTTCCAGAACAATCTGGTGGAATGGGCAACGTCTATGACCTATCAGGCAGCGTCTGGTGCGGGTGCGCAAAACATGCGTGAACTGATCAGCGGTATGGGTTATTTATACAATAACACCAAAGAATTACTCGATGATCCACGCTCTCCAATTCTGGATATCGATTCGAGAATTGCTGAATTACAACGCGGTGAAGGCTTCCCATCCAGCAACTTCGGTGTGCCTTTGGCCGGTTCACTGATTCCTTATATCGACAAGCAACTGGAAAGCGGCCAGTCGAAAGAAGAGTGGAAAGGCCAGGTTGAAACCAACAAGATTCTGGGCAACCAGCAGATCGTGCCGATTGATGGTCACTGTGTGCGTATTGGTGCCATGCGTTGCCACTCTCAGGCATTGACGCTAAAACTGCGTAAAGACGTGCCTCTGGATGAAATCGAAGACATCATTGCACGTGCCAATGACTGGTCTAAAGTGGTTCCGAATACCCGTGAAGCCTCAATGACTGATCTGACGCCTGTTGCTGTAACAGGTACTTTAAGCGTTCCAGTCGGCCGCCTGCGCAAGCTGAACATGGGTAAAGAATATCTGGGTGCATTCACTGTAGGTGACCAGTTGCTTTGGGGTGCTGCCGAGCCGTTACGCCGTATGCTACGTATTCTGATTGATTATAAAAATGCCTAATATCCTGTGGATATAAAGCCAAAAGCCGATCTTTATTGATCGGCTTTTTTATGTAACTATTGCGTAAGTATTTTACAAAAAACAAACATCCCGTTAATCTATAATTTTCGCTATGCGATAATGACTGAGCTCACGATTAAGATGACTGTATATAACAAATTAAAGCTTGCCATTTTAGCCATTGTCGCTTCACAAAATATTTATGCGATTAATGTAGATCCGGTTCAGATTCAGTCTGCCCCTGGGGAATTACTCTATGCAGAAATGACTTTTCGGCAGTCTGATATCAATTTGCCGATTGAAGTCAGTCTGGCTTCACCTGAAGATTTAATCTCGATGGGTGCATCGCATCAGCCACCTGGTCATCTGAACTTTTTTACCCGGCGCAGCAATAACGGCACCGGGGTCATTACTATTACTTCTTCTCGCCCCATGACAGAACGCGAGCTGAATATTATTGTCAAAATCAAGGAAGGCAGTGCTGCACGTCTGCAACATATCCGTACGCCCTTACAAGCTAAAACCGATTTATTAAAAGCCAGTCTCAAACAGAATGAACGCCCGCTTGCACCAGTTGTCATGGTCAGTGAAAAAGATATTGCACTTAACTTACCCGTAAGTAGCCATTACAGTACAGCAGCTTCCGCAGCCTTAAACAAGCCAGCGGTTTTAGAAAAGCCGTTGGCATTGCAACACACAGCACCACCTACATTATCGAACACTTCCATTCCTAAAACTGCATTTGCGCCAGCTGTAATGACATCAAGTCCAGCGATTCAGACGCAAGCGATCGCTCCTACAATTAAAAGCGAGTCTGTAACTGCTGCCAATACTCAAACTACGGTTAAAACTCCAGCATCGGCCACTTCAGATTCAACACATCATACTTCGCAGCCGATTCCCTCCCCGCCTGTTGCTACAGTAAAACCAACGCCGGCACAGTCTGTATCTGCAAATACGCCAGCGAGCAAGTTATCAGCAGATCATATTTCTCCAGAGCAAAATAAAGTATCTATGCAAAAACCGGCTGAGACTGGTTCTGAACATCAAAGCGCTTCCAGCGATCCATTGGTCAAGAAATTTGCCGAGGAACAGGCCAGAAAATCGGCTGGCTCAACTCCTCCTGTACAGACCCCAGCTCCAATTACAACAAAAGTTACACCAGCCAAGAGTGCCTCAGCCCAAGCTCAACCGACTTATATGGTTCAGTCCAATGAGTCGCTGTGGGGAATCGCATCACGAATTGCAGCAGAACAGCAACGTCCGGTTAATGAAGTGATGCAGCAAATCAAGCAAAACAATGAACATGCCTTTATCGGAGGAAATGCCAATCGTTTACGTAAAGGTGCAGCACTGAATTTAGCTATGATGAGTACTGTAACTGCTCCGATCAAAGTCACCGCCGCCAAGCAGACACAGGCACCTTCTCAGCCTGCTACCAAAACTAAATACCGTCTGAATCAGGCTGAAATGAGTCTGGTTGCTGAGAACCAGCACGATTCCGGACAGCTTTCTGCAAACCAGAACACAGAACACAATCAAACATCGAAGGAATTGTCATTAAAAGTTATGACAGCCCGAGAAAAAACCGTTAAATTACAGAGAAACGTAACCGAATTAGAATTGGCACTCAATCAGAAGGATCACAGAATTCAATTATTAGACCTCTTGCGAAAGTAAAAAATTGTTTATACTAGTCCCATGAAATATGAAAATTTAACTAGATTTAATGATGGGGAATTTAAACGACTTGTTGGCGTTCCTCGTCCATTATTCTTAAAAAT
>NZ_VPEC01000050.1:0-14137 GCF_013417355.1 Acinetobacter sp. YH12255 | reverse complement strand
AAATTCATGCACGTGTAGCAGTCCTCAACAGATTTACGGAATTAGGTCGACCACTTACCCAAGTTACGCCTTAAATTTGGCTCAATTAGGGGCGCTTTGCATTTCAAATCTTTGTGCAACAAAGCCGTGCTAAACTATTATCGAGGTTGATACGGCCGATTGCACGAATTGTATTTGCTGCTGCAAATGCACTGCCTGCCGCTCCTCCTGTAACTTCTGGAGCAGAAGCATTTACAAAGCCACGACCCGCAAAGTTTGATGGGATTGCTTTATCGTAACCAATACCTGCAATCACTTTTTTATTGTCATACACTACAGAAGCAGAGAAAGCATCGCCTAAACCACGTCCAGCAACTTTTGAAGCACCCTTGCCTTTAGCAATACCGCTTGCTTCACCTGTCGCAAGAAGAGCAGTTGCCTTAAGATCACCATTGGCAACTTTAAATGCTGGAGTTTCATAAACTACGACATTATCAATACGGTTTTCACCAGTAAGAATCCCGCCTATATCTGCTTTGTTGTCCACATAGTTATTAAAGGTGTCGACTACAGATGATAGCTGTTTAACTGGAGTATCAATTTTACCCACTTTAATTGCACCTAATTGTGCATCTTTTAAGCCCACAAAAAGATTACGTGGAACAAAAGTATCTGAATCCTCTGCACCATCATCTACATTAATCGTAAATTCAGCTTGGTAAAGTGCATTTAAACGATCTGTTAATTTTTCTTCACCTTTTAAGCCCACAAATGAACTGTTCGAATTCAGTTCTACGACATCACGGTCACCATTCACATTATCTTCAGGTAAGTAATCTGCAGATACGTCAATCTCACCATAGAATGTTGGTGCTGCGAAAGTAGTCCCCGCCACAAGGCTGAATGCGATTGCTGTTGCTAACTTAGTTTTCATTAAAATATTCCCTGTTTAAAATTTATGTTTAAATCAAATTGAAACAAATGTTACAACGTGGAAACATATTACAGAATTATTAAATAAGTATTTAGATATTCTTTTTAATACTTTAGGTTAATATTTAATCAAACCATTGATTGTGTATAAGTTTTAGACTTTTTCTTGAGTTCCCGTCCATCTGAATATGGGAATCAAGCAAAAAATTGCCACGATCACGATGAGATTCAGATAGTCCTGATAGCCTAAAGCATCTCCCAAAATACCACTCAGGCTATACAATCCCCCACTTACCGTGGCCATGAGTGCCACCTGAAAGGTAAAATCTGTCCCTGCCAGATGTTTACGGCTGTATTGCATGACCAAGGTCAACATGACCACCAGAAGCATGGCAGAAATCATATCTTCAGCGGCATTGATCAGATAAATGATCCAATTTTCTACTTTGTTTTGGGTTTCATACTGGGCAGCCAGCCAGGCGTAAGCCATCACGCTGAATATTTTTAAAATCGAGAAAATAATCAAACTCCGGCGGCGAGAGCAGTATTTCAGGCACCAGCCAGCCAGCCCGGCTCCCATCAGGGCAGCCAAGGCGCCGAGCATGGTGACATACAGACCAATCTGGCTAAAACTCAGTCCGAGATCCACCATTAAGGGTTTTAACAAAGGCCCGGATAAACCATCGGCGATTTTAAAGGTCAGTAAAACTAGTAGCCACCTAGCCAAGGCCGAATCTGACCAGAAGTATCGAAAATAGGTTTTGATATTGCGGAGTGCAGGCTGTGCGGTCGCTTGCATGCTGATTTTTGCGTGCTCAGGTTCTTTGTAAAATAAAATGGGTAAAGTATTCAAAAAGACCAGAGCCGCCAATAAGAGAAAGGTCGCTTGCCATTGCAGTAGATCCAGCAACCATAATATTGCCCCACCACCGACAATGAATCCTAGTCGTGAACCGATGACCTGAAAGGTATTACCCCAATGCTGCTGTTCATTTTTCAAAATATTGACGGCCAGTGCATCTGTGGCAATATCCTGTGTCGCGCCAATGCCGTTCATCAACAACAGGGTGATAAAAAACAGTAGTAAATACAGCGGTTGATTCAAGGCCTGAATCGGTAGAAATGAAAGTCCAATCAATACAGCAACCGACAGCCATTGCAAGGGAATAATCCAGCTGCGGTAATGACCTCTGGATCTCGATCCATAATGATCGACCCAAGGTGCCCAAAATATTTTGATCGACCAGGGCAGCATCAACAGACCAAAACCACCAATATGCGCCAGTGATACCCCTTCATCCCGCAGAATGACCGGTAAGGCATGCGTCATAAACCCGACCGGAAGCCCCTGTGCCCAATACAGCGAAAACAGTAAAATATAGGTATTCCGCATATTCAGGGCAAGTCCTTCAGGTAAAAATGCTCAACAGCATTCAAGATGCTATACATTTTGCCAATGATCCAGATTTTACAACAGTCTAATATGATCAAAAATAAAGAAAAATAAGTTTCAGGAAGAGACTTTAAGCATGACCAAAAAGCACTTTCCAGAATTACCTCCCTTGGTGCCCAGTCGAGGCAATCGACTCAGCCGTTATTTTTTTAAACGGATCTTTTTAGTGCAGGGGTGGCAGCTTGAAGGTGAGTTTCCCAATTTACCAAAAGCCGTTGCGATTATTTCTCCACATACGTCCAATATTGATGCCTGGCATGGTTTTATTGCACTCTTAGCTATCGGGTTAAAGGTCACTATTTTTGGTAAAAACAGCCTGTTCCATACCCCATTAAAGCCCTTACTTGAATGGGTTGGGGTGATTCCGGTGGTTCGGGATAGTCCACAAGGTCATACTCAGCAGATCGTGGAAATCATCAAGCGAAAACCCCAGATTTGGGTCGGTATGGCACCCGAAGGTTCACGTAAAGCGCCAGAAAAAATCCGCAGTGGTTTTTATCATATTGCCGATCAGGCCGGCCTGCCTATTGTCATGCTGGCTTTTGATTATGATATTAAAACCATTCATATTCTGGGTGTCTATCAGCCGACGGGCGATTATGAACATGATCTGGTGCAGATTTATGCACATTATCAAGGCAAGATTTCGGCAAAAAATCCGGACTGGATTGCCCGGCCTTTACAAAAGCTGTTGAAAAAAGACTAGGCAAAATCCTGTTTTTTTGCTCTGATAGCCTATATTTTAATGATTTAGTGATCATTTCCTACAATGAAATTAGCGTCTTATGCTCTGATTGGCTGTCTTGGCCTCAGTCTGGCTGCATGTGATAAAGCCAGTAAAACCACACCGACTCCTACACCACTTCAGGCCCGCGAACCCGTGATTGCAATTGCCCTCGGTGGTGGCGGTGCCAAAGGTTTTGCCCATATTGGCGTCATTAAAGTGCTCGAATCACACGGCATCAAACCGAAGATTGTCACCGGCACCAGTGCCGGCAGTTTTGTCGGCAGCCTGTATGCCAGCGGCAAATCCCCTTATCAGTTACAGCAGATTGCCCTGAATTTTAAAGAATCCGATATCCGCGATTTAACCTTGAACCGACAAGGGATTATTGCCGGACAAAAATTGCAGAATTTCGTCAATAAAAATGTGGCGAACAAACCGATTGAACAATTCCCAATTCGTTTTGCTGCAGTTGCCACTCGCCTGGACAATGGGCGTAAAGCTGACTTTATTAAAGGCAATGCCGGACAGGCGGTGCGTGCTTCCTGTAGTATTCCGAATGTATTTGTGCCTGCCGTGATTGGCGGCATCAAATATGTCGATGGCGGTCTGATTAGCCCAATTCCGGTCAAGACCGCCAAAGATATGGGAGCAGACATTGTCATTGCCGTGGATATTTCTGCCCGTCCGGATGGTAATAAAGCCTTGAATATGTGGGGCGTACTGGATCAGACCCTAAATATTATGGGACAGCAAAGCATTAATGAAGAGTTGAGTCAGGCCACTGTGGTGATTCAGCCCAAAGTCGGCCATATCGGTACTTTGGACCTGAAAGCCAGCAATGCCACCATTCTGGAAGGTGAAAAGGCGGCTCAGCTGAAAATCCGTACTATTGAAAAAGCTATTAGCAACTTTAAGCAGTCGCCAGCGGCATTTAAACCGCCCCGTCAGGCAAAATTTTGATGCATGAATTTTTTATATTCATCTGCTGCCGCATCTGCTACATTGAAGATCAATCATATAAAGATGATGATTAATTAAATACTTAGCGATATAGGTCACGATATGGAATTAGTTCTTGAACCTTGGCACTGGTTTGTATTAGGCATCCTTCTGATTCTGTCGGAATTACTGCTGCCCGCATTTGCTGCCCTGTGGTTCGGGATCGGTGCCATCATGGTTGGCGTCCTGTACTGGATGTTCCCGATGATGGGACTGACCACCCAGCTCCTGACCTGGATCGTTCTTTCTGTTCTGTGTACGCTGCTCTGGTTCAAGTTTATCAAGCCACTTTCCATTGACAAGACCAAAGCCGGTCTATCGCGTGAAGCGACCATTGGTCAGGTGGGCATGGTGATTCAGACTAATCTGGATCATGGGCAAATCCGGGTGCGCTTTCCGATGCCAGTTTTAGGTTCGGATGAATGGGAATGTCGTACTCTGGATCAGGTTCAGGTCGGTGACCGTGTTCGCGTCGTGGATATTCTGGGGAATGATCTGGTGGTTCAACCCCACAGCACACATTATCAAAATGAAAAAGGTGAATAAGATATGTCTGGTGGAACTATAATTGTTATCGCATTTTTGGCCTTTGTGGCGATTACAATTTTTAAAGGGGTACGTATTGTCCCGCAAGGTTATAAATGGATCGCACAACGCTTGGGCAAATACCATACGACGCTGAATCCGGGTCTGAATTTTGTCATTCCGTATATTGATGAAGTGGCTTATAAAGTCACCACCAAAGATATTGTGCTGGATATTCCTTCACAGGAAGTGATTACCCGTGATAATGCCGTGTTACTCATGAATGCGGTGGCCTATATCAACCTGACCACACCTGAAAAAGCGGTCTACGGCATTGAAAACTATTCTTGGGCAATTCAAAACCTGGTACAAACCTCATTACGTTCGATTGTCGGTGAAATGGATCTGGATGATGCACTATCATCACGTGATCATATTAAAGCACGTTTAAAATCCAGTATTTCCGATGATATCTCGGACTGGGGTATCACGCTTAAAACCGTTGAAATTCAAGATATTAAACCGTCAGTCACCATGCAAACCGCGATGGAAGAACAGGCCGCTGCTGAACGTCAACGTCGTGCAACCGTGACCAAAGCGGATGGTGAAAAACAGGCTGCCATTCTGGAAGCGGATGGTCGTCTGGAAGCATCGCGCCGTGATGCAGAAGCACAGGTGGTTCTGGCTGAATCTTCACAACGTGCGATTGATATGGTGACTTCGGCAATTGGTAGTAATGAGATTCCGGTTGCCTATTTACTCGGTGAGCAATATATCAAGGCCATGCAAGATATGGCCAAATCACCAAATGCCAAAACGGTGGTCTTGCCTGCAGACGTGCTGAACACGATTCGAGGCGTGATGGGTCGTCCGCCTCAGTAAAAATTTTCATTTTCAAATCCATAGGCAGCGTATTCGCTGCCTATTTTTCGTTTAAACACGAAAATCTCAGCAAAGATTTGGAATTTATGCTTAAATTTCGCGTTATTTTTTGAAATCCTTTGGGCTTTGATGCCAGATCTGTGTTTCGCCACAGCATTTATCATCAACATAAGTCCTTATTCGATTACTGTCCAACTCGAAAATGGATACCGTATGAGCTCCCTAAATCCAACGTTAATTACCTTTCTTTTTTATATTGTCGCCATGGTGGTGATCGGCCTGATGGCTTATCGTGCGACCACAAACTTTTCCGATTACATTTTAGGGGGCCGTCGTTTAGGTAGTTTTGTTACTGCACTTTCCGCTGGGGCTTCCGATATGAGTGGCTGGCTGCTGATGGGCCTGCCCGGTGCAATTTATCTTTCCGGTTTGTCGGAAATGTGGATTGCCATTGGTCTGATTATTGGTGCCTGGTTAAACTGGTTGCTGGTGGCTGGCCGTTTACGGGTACATACGGAAGTTCAGCACAATGCCCTGACCCTTCCAGATTATTTTTCCAATCGTTTTAACGACCAGAAGAAAATTTTACGTATTGTATCGGCTTTTGTGATTCTGATTTTCTTTGCGATTTACTGTGCCTCAGGCATGGTAGCAGGTGCGCGCCTGTTCGAAAGCATGTTTGAAATGTCCTACACGACGGCGCTCTGGATCAGTGCCATTGCCACCATCAGTTATGTATTTATTGGCGGTTTTCTGGCAGTCAGCTGGACCGATACCATTCAGGCCGGCCTGATGATCTTTGCGCTGTTGCTCACGCCAATTGTGACCCTATTGACCTTCTCTGATATGTCTCAGGTCACTCTGGCGCTTGAAACGGCACGTCCACAGGCCATGAATCTGGTCGGTGACTTAAGTACGGTGGCTATCCTGTCGCTACTGGCATGGGGCTTGGGTTATTTTGGTCAGCCACATATTCTGGTGCGCTTTATGGCGGCAGATTCAGTCAAGTCAATTCCAAATGCACGCCGTATTGGTATGACCTGGATGATCCTGTGCTTAGCTGGTGCCGTGGCTGCCGGTTTCTTTGGTATTGCTTATTTCCAGCAACATCCGGAACTGGCCAGTGTGGTGAATGCCAATCCTGAAACTGTATTTATGGAATTGACCAAAATTCTGTTCAACCCATGGATTGCCGGTATTGTCCTGGCTGCGATTTTGGCTGCGGTAATGAGTACTTTAAGCTGTCAGCTTCTAGTCTGCTCAAGTACGCTGACAGAGGATTTTTATAAATCCTTCCTGCGCAAAAATGCATCTCAAAAAGAACTGGTTTGGGTTGGCCGTTTTATGGTGCTGCTGATTGCCCTGCTGGCAATCTGGATGGCGGGTAATCCTGAATCGAAAGTGCTGGGTCTGGTCGCTTATGCCTGGGCCGGTTTTGGTGCTGCATTTGGCCCGCTGATCATTCTGTCCCTGTTCTGGAAACGCATGACTTTGAATGGTGCCTTGGCAGGTATGATTATGGGTGCAGTGATGGTGATTTTATGGAAAAACCTGTTCGCAGCAACAGGTGTCTATGAAATTATCCCGGGCTTTATCTGCTCATTCATTGCCATCATTGTAGTGAGCTTGATGGGTAAAGTACCTACGGCTGAAATTACCGATCGTTTTGAACAGGCTGAACGTCTGTATAACGAAACCAAATAAAATTAACGATCAAAAAAAGCGGACTTTAAAGTCCGCTTTTTTAATACCTGAACAATCACTCAAAATAAAACAATGAACAGATTCAAGCCATTTTAATTTTTACGCTGAAGTAAAAACTGGGTGATAGAGATCAGCTCTGCCGCCTGATCATCAAAATGAGCAAGTGCGGCTAAGGCCTGATCATGCAATTGCTGTGCATAGGCTTTGGCCTGTTCCAGCCCCATCAAGGCAGGATATGTCGATTTTTCTACCTGCTCATCCTTGCCAGCTGTTTTACCCAACACTTCGGTATCAGAAATAATATCCAGAATATCGTCCTGCACCTGGAAGGCCAGACCAATCGCCTGTCCAAACTCACGCAGCTTTGGAATCGCCAGATCTGTACCTTCAAAGATTGTGACCGCCGCCATCATGATCGCAGCACTCATCAAGGCACCGGTTTTATTACGATGAATGGTTTCTAATACGTCCTGATCAATTTTTTTGCCTTCGGACTGCAAATCCAACACCTGACCATTGACCATTTTCGAAGAGGCTGTGGCCAGAATCTGCATTTGTTTTAGCACAATCGAAGCATCTACCGCAGGACCTTGATCAAACAGACGACTGCCTAAAATTTCAAAGGCCATCGACTGTAGAATATCACCTGCCAAAAGCGCGGTATCTTCACCATAAGCCACATGACAGGTCGGCTGACCACGGCGCAGCAAATCATTGTCCATACACGGCAGATCATCATGTGCCAGTGAATAACAATGGATAAATTCAATCGCAACCGCCGCACGGCGTACCGCCGCGGTATTCTGATTCGGTTTTAGTGCTGCTGTGGCATAGCATAATGCTGGACGAACACGCTTCCCTCCCAGCATCACGGCATGATGCACCGCCGACTTTAAAGGTTCAGGAATGGCAAAGGCATCTAGGGCTGTCAGTAAATCTTGTTGAATACGATGTTGTGCTTGAGTCAATGCATGGATTGATACGTCAGTAATAGATGACACATTTGCCTCGAATACATAGTCCGGAAGGATGAAAATAACAAGTTTGAGCCACTTGTCCTGATAAGCACTATTGTACCTACAATCGCCTTGAATTTTCAGCTTTATCTGTGGATTGATTTAAAGCAGCAATAGATATCAAAATATGTTCCGCCGATAAAACCACTGCCGCGACAGCGCTACTGTCCCAGAGTTGAAGTGCTTGGATTTATCAAGTGCCTGTGGCAGAGATGCCACACATTGCCCATCACCACAGGACGTCGTGTATGGGCAATAAGAGACCTTTGCCTACCTTGGGTCTTTCCAAAGTAGGATTTCACCTGCACAAATCCATTTAAACTTTTAAAGGAAAGATGAGGCTGGACAATATCTACCTCTAAATATAAACAAGTTTAGATATTTAAACGTATTCTCTGATAGCTTTTATTACTTCCTACCATGCCAACGATAGCTGAGTCAAAATTTTGGCCAGTAATGGTCACAACAGTAATTTTCTCAGGCTAAATAATGGGTCGGCAAATCAAACTAGAGCAAAACATCTTCAGGAACGCGTACCCAACCTTCCATCAACACACGTGCACTGCGACTCATGATGGCTTTTTTCACTTTCCACTCTCCATTTTCCTGACTTGCTTGTGCGCCTACTCTTAAAGTCCCCGAAGGATGGCCAAAACGCACGGCTTCACGCTCTACACCGCCTGCCACCCGATTCACCAGAGTCCCCGGAATGGCTGCCGCCGTACCAATTGCCACCGCAGCTGTGCCCATCATGGCATGATGCAGTTTCCCCATAGACAAGGCACGAACCAGAATATCGGCATCTGCTTCGGCAACCACCTTGCCACTTGATGAGGTATAAGTTTTGGATGGCGCTACAAAAGCGATTTTTGGGGTGTGCTGACGGTTAGCTGCTTCGCTAATGTCCTGAATCAATCCCATCTGCTTCGCAGCATAAGCACGAATGGTTTCAAACTTTGCCAGCGCTGCCGCATCATTATTCATATGATCCTGAAGCTCGGTGCCGTTATAACCCAAATCTCCCGCATTCAAAAACACGGTGGGAATGCCGGCATTAATCATGGTGACTTCAAAACTGCCAATATTGGGAACTTCCAGCGTATCGACCAGATTACCTGTCGGAAACATCGAACCGCCTTCGCCATCATCATCGGCAGGATCTAAAAACTCGATCTGTACTTCGGCTGCCGGAAAAGTCACGCCATCCAGTTCAAAATCGCCCAACTCCTGAACTTGACCATTTCGCATTGGTACATGCGCAATAATGGTTTTTTGAATATTGGCCTGCCAGATGCGGACTGTACACAGCCCATTTTCCGGAATACGTGATCTATCAATCAGAGCATTAGAAATGGCAAAAGCTCCCACTGCTGCGGTGAGATTACCGCAATTACCACTCCAGTCCACAAAAGGACGGTCAATTGACACCTGACCAAATAAATAATCTACATCATGATCGGCCTGCTGGCTTTTTGACAGAATCACGGTCTTGCTGGTACTGGAACTGGCGCCGCCCATACCATCGATCTGTTTAGCATAAGGATCTGGGCTACCAATCACGCGCAGCAGAAGCTGATCACGAATCCGGCCGGCCTGTTGTGCTTCTGCGGGCAAATCATCCAGCTTAAAAAAAACGCCTTTACTGGTGCCTCCACGCATATAGGTTGCAGGAATCTTGATTTGGGCTGCAAAACTCATGAATTGTTTCATCCTTTGGCTTGTCTTTGTTTTGGTAAAAGTTATGGAATACTTATGAGAAGAGTATAATCGCTTTAAAGCCAAGGAAGTTCAGTGCTCCGACCTAAGTATAAAAAATCAGCATTCGTATCAGAGCAAAAAAACAGGAAACTCATCAGTTACAATGTCAATAAAATTAATATATTGATTCAGTTATCTTTTATTTAATTTATTTTTATAATTTTTTATTATAAATCTGATAATAATATTTCATTCAAAGTCTTGCACTAGGTTTCTGAACTTTGTTCCATTACAATCTTTATACTTATTTTTTCCATTGTCGGGCTGAACACTTTGAATAACGAGTCTTCACAACTTCAGCGTGGCTTAAAGAACCGTCATATTCAGTTGATCGCCATGGGCGGTGCAATTGGCACAGGCTTATTCTTAGGTTCCGCACAGGTGATCCAATCTGCGGGTCCTTCTATTATTTTGGGCTATGCCATTGGTGGCTTGATTGCATTTTTAATCATGCGTCAATTGGGTGAGATGATTGTTCATGAACCTGTCGCAGGTTCATTCAGCCATTTTGCTTATAAATACTGGGGCAAGTTCCCCGGTTTCCTTGCGGGCTGGAACTACTGGATTTTATATATCCTGGTGGCCATGACCGAACTTACTGCCGTTGCGAAATATATTAACTATTGGTGGCCTTTTATTCCAGCTTGGGCATCGGTACTGTTTTTCTTTATCGTGATTACCCTGGTCAACCTCGGCAATGTAAAATTCTACGGTGAATCAGAATTCTGGCTCTCAATCATTAAAGTGACTGCGGTCGTTTCCATGATTGTCTTTGGCTTGTACCTGATCCTGACTGCAGATGCATCATCAGCTGCATCGTTTAGCAACTTATGGACTGCAGGTGGCTTCTTCCCGAATGGCTTTGAAGGTTTATTCTTCATGCTGGCCTTCCTGATGTTTGCCTTCGGTGGGATTGAACTGATCGGTATGGCAGCAGCAGAAGCTGAAAATCCAGAGAAGACCATTCCGAAAGCGATTAATCAGGTGGTGTTCCGTATTCTGATTTTCTATGTCGGTGCATTAACGATTCTGTTATCACTGGTGCCTTGGAATCAGCTGGAACTGGGTGGTCTGGATAAAAGTCCGTTTGTGATGATTTTCAGTCAATTGGGTATTGGCTGGGCTGCACACTTACTGAACTTTATTATTCTTACAGCTGCACTGTCAGTTTATAACAGTGGTATGTACGCCAACAGCCGGATGCTGTATGGTTTAGCACAGCAAGGAAATGCACCTAAAGTCTTCATGAAAGTGAATAAGCAAGGTACGCCAATTCCTGCGGTATTGTTCTCTGCCGCGCTGATTTTCGGCTGTGTACTACTCAACTACTTTGTGCCTGAAGATGCCTTAAGTCATCTGATTTACATCGTAGTCGGTGCATTGGTATTGAATTGGGCCATGATCACCCTGACTCATCTGAAATTTATTCAAAGCATGAAAAAGCTCGGACAGAAAACTTCGTTCCCTGCGCTGTGGTCACCTGCAAGCAACATATTGGTACTGGGCTTTATTGCAACTATTCTTTATATCATGTGGACACAAGGTTTCCAGGAATCGGTTTATATGATTCCAGTCTGGATTGTGGTCATGTTAGGCCTGTTTAAGTTGCTTAAACCGAAAAATAGCTAATCACGTTATTTAAATGAGATTTGAAAAAGTTATTGCTGCGGCAATAACTTTTTTTTTGCTTTATTTTGCAGTACATTAACCGTTCTTTGCGCCCTTAGCTTAACTGGATAGAGCAGTTGCCTCCTAAGTGACCGGCGTGGGTTCGAGTCCCGCAGGGCGCGCATTATTAAATACGTGATTTATTTAACAAAACATCTAATGAATTATTTAAATACTTATTATTTTTTTATTTCCTCCCTTTTCCTTTCCTAAATCTATGATAGTTATAACTAAATAAATATTAACCAGCGTTTTCCCCACTCATTATTAGATCTTTTACTCTATTCAGCTGCTTTTTTATGCTTTATTTTCACTCTAGAGCATTTACTCTTATTTTAATTGTGGTATTTTTGACACATGGAGTAACAAATGATTGCGGTTGAGTAACCGAAGTCTCCAAAAATTAAATAAGTGCAAACAACAACGCTAGATATAAATTTGTACCTCAAGGAAAGACGTAAATGAAATTAAAAACATTAACTACTGCAATGATTCTTGCAACTGTACCAATGACGGGTGCTTTTGCTGCTGCAATGGACCGTTCAGGCCAATCTATTGCAGCCTTCCTGCAACCGGGTAATTACTTTGAAGCAGGTATCTCTGTATTAGATCCTTCTGTATCAGGTACTACAGCTAATACCCCACTAACATTAGGCCCTGGTGCAAATCAGGCTACAGGTGACATGGCTAGTGATTATTACTTCCCATCAGCTGCATTAAAGTTCCAAGTTACTGATAATTTTTCTTTTGGTCTTCTGTATGATCGCCCTTTTGGTGCTGAGGCAGAGTATTCAGCACCTAATGCTGGTCTCACAGCATTTTCTGATTTAGGTGAAGGTACTTCAGCAGAAGTTACTACAGAAAATTTAACTGCTATTTTTGGTTTCCAACCGACTGAAAATTGGAACATTTACGCTGGTCCTGTTTACCAACAAGCAAAAGGCAATGTATCACTACGCGGTACTGCATATTCAGCATTAAGCGGATATGATGCAACTATGAAAAAAGATGGTGCTACAGGTTGGTTAGCAGGTCTGGCTTACCAAATTCCTGAAATCGCATTGAAAGCTTCTTTAACATATCGTTCTGAAATTGAACATGATTTAAAATCAAATGAAGATCTAGCTGGTAATCCACTAAATGTCGCGCTAGGTGTTGGTTTAGCAGGTAATCCAGCCGAATTCCCTACATTTGCTGCTGGCACAACTAATGTCACAACGCCTCAATCTGTAAATTTAGACTTACAGTCGGGTATTATGGCTGATACTGTTGCTTTCTTGAATGTGCGTTGGGTAAATTGGGACGGCATGGCAATCCGTCCAGCTCAATTTGGACAAGCTTTAGATGCGGCGGCAGCGTTAGCATCAACTCTACCAGCACAAGATCCTCGTTCTGCCTTAGCGGCTTTAGCAGGTGGAAACCTAGTTGAATACAACAAAGATCAATGGTCCGCAACTGGTGGCGTAGGTCGCAAATTCAGTGAAAAATGGGCAGGTAATGTCTCTGTAGGTTGGGACTCAGGTGCAGGTAATCCAATTACTACGCTTGGTCCAACAGAAGGCTACTGGAACGTAGGCTTAGGTTTACAATACAGCCCTGCTCCAAACTACTTCATCGCTGGTGGTCTGAAATACTTCTGGTTGGGTGATGCAACAGCACTTACAGTGGCGAACCCTAATGTAGGTGAATTTGAAGATAACAATGCCATCGCATATGGCTTGAAAATGGGCTACCGCTTCTAAGCACTAATTGAATAAAAAACCACTTTCGGGTGGTTTTTTATTTTTTAAATTTTAATTTTATACACTTGCATATCATTCGATTATTTTACCATCAATTAAAATTAATAAAGTTTTAGTTCTTTTACACTATTTTCAATAATTTAAATTTCCTATTTTTCATACACTTGAGTTAATAAAATTAGTATAAAAACTCTAAGCAAGCTCTTTCCTTAACCGCCTTAGTTCATTTCTTCAACAGAGCTGAGTATTTACTCTTTTTAAAATTATGTTACTTTTCCAGCACATTTTTGTTACAGATGGCATCAGGGAACGTACCATGAAGCTTAATAAAGTTTATTTAGCTATTTTACTTAGCACTTTACCTCTCTCTGCTGTTCAGGCAGCAGGCCTAGACCGCTCTGGTCAGTCCATTTCTGCTTTTTTACAGCCGGGTAATTATGCGGAAGCCGGTATTTCTGTTTTAGATCCAACTGTAAAAGGTTCTTCTACAGTAACTGGTTTAGAAGGCGAAAAAATTAGTGATATGGGTGAAGACTATTACTTCCCATCTGCAGCCATTAAAGTACAAGCGACCGATAAAATTTCACTAGGCTTGATTTATGATCAACCATTTGGTGCTGATGCAAAGGGCTTTGTTGCACAAACCTATCTGTAAAGGCTTTTTCAGCGATATAATTTTCAAATGAAGAAGCCTACACACAAAATCTACCGCACAACCAATTGGCCCGCATATAACCGAGCACTCATGAGT
>NZ_VPEC01000049.1:0-15078 GCF_013417355.1 Acinetobacter sp. YH12255 | reverse complement strand
TATCCCTAAATACCCCTTATCAACGATAAAAAAGGGCTTAAATTTTAATTTCCTCATGCTTTTTTTAAATATTTTAAAATCATGCATGCTTCCATGACTTCCACATACACTCAGTATTTCACCTGTTATATAGTGCATAGATAGCTGAAATTTAAAGGTATGTCGCTTTTTTTTACCGCTATACCATTTCTTCTGTTTTTTTTGGACGTTGAACTAATATTTCAGTGGCATCAATCACAACAACTTCCCAATCCACTTCATCTCGATTAGGAAGTTGTTTTGGCAAGTTGAATTTTCCAGAACGGATTAAGGTATCTTCAATAACACGTGTGATACGAATTGCACTCGTTTCAGATACACCGTAACTCATACCAAGATGGAAAAATGTTCGATATTCTCTCCAATATTCTATACATAAGAGCAAACGATCTTCCAACGGTAATTTATGCGGTCGTCCTTTACCAATATGACCAGGTAAATGCTTATTTAGCTCGGCCAACATCAGGTTAAATGTAGCCCAACTAACACCGGTAAGCCTACGAAACTTAACGTCTGATAATTTTTGAATATCTTTGAATTTCATCCAAGGATTATCCATTGAATTAAATAATTTTGCTGATTAATTTAAGATCAAATAAATTGTACATTTTTTGATTTATGACGGAAGTCTAATGAATACGACAAGTGGTAATTATATATTGATTATTTATATCCATAAAAAGATCAATATATTGTTCAGCTAAAATCATAGGCTGGATATTTTTATAATGCCATTCTCGCTTAAGATAATACATATTCATGCTTAAATGTTTATTGATTTTTAAACGTGCCTTATGAACATCAAAATTGTTTCGATTATTACAAATAATAGCACTACCACTATCATGATTGCACTTCAGAACAAACTTATCTGGAAACTGCTCAAATTTAATATCATCATAGGATTTATATAGTCCTATTAAAGGAACAAAATAATCCCATCCTATTTTTTCTGCTACTAGCTTCCTTACTACAGCTTTATCCGCGAGCTTTGTATGCAGAGAATCACGACTAAAAATCATTCGCGCTGTTACTTTCTCATTAAAACTTTGCGGTGCATTAAAATTAGGAATATAGCCTAATTTAGACACAAATCTTTTCGTTAAGTATTTTTTGTCTGATACAAATTTAGTTCGAATTACTTTAGCTTGGTAAATAATATTTTCTATCATAATAAATAATGATATCTTACATTTAAGATATTCATTATAACAAATTGAAACAAACAAGATGCAAATGTTTAACTATTTTCTGAATCAAAAAATTAAATATATTACGTAATTAATATTGAAAAAACCTCTCAAATGAGAGGTTTTTTCAATCAGTAAATTCTTAATTACTTCACATACGTTAACCAGTGTGCATATTTAGGATCTTTGCCCTGAACGGCATCGAAGTATGCTTTCTGGATTTGAGTGGTGATTGGACCACGTACCCCCTCACCAATCTGACGATCATCGTATTCACGGATTGGTGTTACTTCTGCAGCAGTACCAGTAAAGAACGCTTCATCGGCAATATAGAATTCATCACGGGTAATACGGCGTTCAACCACGTCATAACCCAGGTCTTTGGCAATGGTAATAATGGTTTGACGGGTAATACCATCCAGCGCACCACCGGCAATATCAGGGGTATGAATTACACCGTCAGTCACCAGGAATACGTTTTCGCCTGAACCCTGGCATACATAGCCTTGTGGATCAAGCAACATGGCTTCATCATAACCCGAATGCGCGACTTCCTGATGCGCCAGAATCGACAGCGTGTAGTTCCCAGATGCTTTGGCTTTACACATGGTCACGTTTGGATGATGGTGGGTAAATGATGAAGTTTTCACGCGAATACCCTTCGCCATGGCTTCTTCACCCAAGTAAGCACCCCAGCTCCATGCCGCAACCACAGCATGAATCGTGTTATCAGTTGCAGCAATACCCAGTTTTTCAGAACCAATAAAAAGGATTGGACGTAAATAGCAAGATGCCAGTTTATTTTCACGCACCACATCAATTTGCGCTTGTTCTAATGTTGCATGATCAAATGGAACTTTCATTTGATAAATTTTTGCAGAATTCAACAAACGCTTGGTATGTTCTTTTAGACGGAAAATAGCCGTTCCATTCGGAGTTTCATAAGCTCGGACGCCTTCAAACACACCCATGCTGTAATGCAAAGTATGGGTTAATACGTGAGTTTTCGCCTCACGCCAGTCAACCAGTTGTCCATCTTGCCAAATAAAACCATCACGATCAGCCAAATTCATGCCACAAACTCCAATTTTTCACAATTATTCACTATCCAGCGCAAAGCTTGCACTTGGATCAATTAGTCTTTGCCATAACTTGCAAACGGTCATTCGGGTATCGTGCCAGTCGCTTGCAGACACTTGCATGGATTGATTTGCAAGGGCTAAGCGGTGGCTCTCGGCGCGTTCACTGAGATAAGCTTGAATCAGAGCAGTCGCATCGTCGCTGGATAAGCAACCTGATTTTGCGGTATCCTCAAGAATTCTTACATTGTCGGAGAAATGGGCGAGATCTTTATTCGTCCCACTCCAGGCCAACACCGCATACTGTGCCATAAATTCGATGTCTACGATACCACCTGTATCTTGTTTTAAATGAAAAATTCCATCTTTTTTCTGCGCTTTGGAGGAGCCCAGATGATCCTTCATTTTCTGACGCATTTTTAGTACTTCTGCCCGCACATAATTTTCATCACGAGGCTGAATCAAAATATTACGGCGTAAGATTTCAAATTTTTGTCTTAGGCTTAGCTCACCCGCAATTGGACGCGCGCGCACCAAGGCTTGATGCTCCCATAACCAGGCACTCTTAAGCTGATATTGTTCAAAGGCTTTCAGACTGGTGACCAAAAGGCCTGCTTCACCTGAAGGACGTAAACGGGTATCGACTTCATAGACCCGCCCATCCAGGGTTTGCGTGGTCATCAATGACATGAATTTTTGTGCCACGCGCATGGCAAACTCAAAACCACTAATCGGCTTGAGTCCATCCGTATCGGCCTGTTCTCCCATAAAATGAATAAACACTAAATCCAAGTCCGAGCCATAACCCAGTTCAATGCCACCGACCTTGCCATAACCAATGACCGCAAAGGCAGTATGCTCGATTGAACAGCGCTTGCCTTCGGCATCGAGGGGAAAACCATGCCTTTTGGCCACCATCTGATAGGCCAAATGCAGAGCTGCATTGACAGATACTTCGGCAATATCGGTTAAGGCATCAGAAACTTTCATCAAAGGACTTTCAGCCAGAACATCACTGGCTGCGACGGCCAAGACATTGGATTTTTTAAACAGGCGCAATACCCGCATCTGATCTTCAACCTGATCAATCTCAATACGGAGTAATTGCTGGCGTAAAGAATCTTCCAGATCCTGTCGTTTCGGTAACTCAAAATCCATCGACAGAAACTCATCCAGCAATACCGGATATTGTGAGAGTTCTTCACAAATCCAGGGACTCACCGTGGCCATTTTCACCAGTCGTTGCAGTGCGCCTTTACTTTCAATCAGCATGACCAGATAGACAGTACGGCGCATCACCGACTCAACCAAGGGCATGAGACGCAACAACGCCATTTGCGGCTTGGCAGACTCCAGAATCGCTTCAATCAGATAAGGCCAAAAGGTTTTTAAACGTTGAATCGCCTTGGCCGGTAGCTTTTTCAATGCATGACCATGCCAGAATTCATGAACCAGATTCTTGGCGGCATCATCCAGAACATCGTTGAGCTTCTTTTCCAGCTGGACGAAACTTTCGACCTGGGCTTCCGGTTCATTTTCCTTAATCAGATGCTCAAACTGATAAATGACTTTGGCTCGCTTCTGGTTCAGGACAGTCATAAAATCTGACCAGTCTGCAAAACCTAAGGTCTCTACCATTCGCTGACGTAAATCAGGCTCAGTCGGTAAAGATTGGGTTTGTTGATCGTTTAAGGCCTGAATCGCATGTTCCACCCGGCGCAGGAACAAATAGGCATCTTCCAGATCTTGGACTGCCTGTTCATCCAAGAGTTCAGCATCATCGAGATGGTTCAGATTGACCAGACATTGGCGATCCTGCAATTCAAGTTTGGCTCCACCATAAATCAGCTGAAAGACCTGCACGATAAATTCAACTTCGCGAATACCGCCAGCACCGAGCTTGATATCATCTTCAATATTACGCCGCTGGACTTCACGCTCGATCATGGTTTTCATTTCGCGCATGGCTTCAAAAGCACTGTAATCCACGTATTTACGAAAGACAAAAGGACGGGTCATGTCAAGCAGAGCATCACCTTCCGGACTTGGATTGACAACACGCGCCTTGATCCAAGCGTAGCGCTCCCATTCCCGGCCATGCTGACTTAAGTATTTCTCTAAGGCCACATGACTAATGGCCAGGGCTGAACCATCACCCCAAGGACGCAGACGCATATCGACCCGAAACACAAAACCATCCGCCGTGATCTGATCCAGCAGGTGAATCAGTTTTTGTCCCCACAGGATGCAAAACTGCTGCACATCGATACATTTGCGTCCATCGGTTTCACCCTGTTCATCGAAGGCAAAAATCAGGTCAATATCACTGGAAAGATTAAGTTCTTGCGCGCCGAGTTTGCCCATAGCGATGACAATAAGATCCTGAACTTTACCGTTATAAGCAATCGGCTGGCCATACTTGGCAGCAATCGGCATACGGGCAAAATCTTTGGCTGCACAAATACAGGCATCGGCAAAATCGGAGAGTTCTCGGGTGAGGGTGATGACATCGGTCAGTTGATTGGCATCCTGCCAGATCCAGCGAAACATCAGGCGGGCCCGCAGAATACGCATGGCGCGCATCCAGGCGGCTTCGTCTATAATATTCAGGATACAGTGCTGCACCAGCTGATCAATATATTCCCGACTGAGTGCAGCCTGAAACTGGTCAATTGCATAATCCTGTTCCAGGAGGCTCTGGTGATTGGCCAATACCTGTTCAGCATATTGGCTTGCTCTTAAGGTTTTTTGCAATTGTGTCGCATTCATCACTCAACTCTTCCCCCGAAACGTTCTGCTTAGTTATAGCAGGAGTTTTGTCTCAGGGGGAGTGTTTTAGTTTGAAATTATCTTTTAGGATTTCTCAGCATGCAGATCTTCAAGCACCAGTGCCTGATGATCATTGGTGACCATTGGCAAATGCACCGTAAAGGTCGTACCTCGACCTTCTTTTGAATCCACCGCGATTTGACCATGATTCAGATCAATAAAGCGCTTGCACAATACCAAACCTAAACCAGCACCTTTCTCTTCAGCGGTACCTCGGACACTCACCATCAACGTCGGCTTGAACAGATTCTGTATCTGCTCTTCAGTCATGCCCAGACCGGTATCCTGAATGGTGATTTTAACCTGCTCACCGTCCATTTCTGCCTCTAAAATGACTTTACCGCCTTGATTAACCGGGGTGAATTTCAGCGCATTGGAAACCAGATTCTGCAACACTGAAGTAATCATATTGATATCCGCATGGACTTTAATGTCTTCGGGAATATTGTCAATTAATTCAATTTTTTTATTCAACGCCAGACTGTGCAATACACTGCAGACAATTTTACTGGATTGCTTGAGTTCATAATTAATCGGATGATATACAAAGCGTCCACCCTCAGCCATGGCCCAGGTCAGCAAGCTTTCCAGCAAGTTATAAGTCGATTGTGCATTATCATATAAATAATCCGCGATACTCTGAATACTGGACTCATCCAAGGTATCGCGTTCCTGCGCCAGAACTTCGGAAAAGCCCAGCAGTCCATGAAATGGCGCACGCAGATCATGTGCGATGATTTGGAAAAATTTGGTTGTACTAAAGTTTTGTGCACATTGCTGTTCGTATAGCTCTTTCAGCTCAGTATGTTCTTCATTGAGTTGGATTCGAATTACTAAACTTTCAGCAAATTGCTTAACGGTCTCAATATCATCCTGATCAAACATGTCAGTTTGATCATCAAAAAAAATCACCTGACCTAGCGGCTGACCAGCATTCGCTTTTAAATTAAATGCGACCAGTCGGTGATGCGCCACACCCAGCTCTTTCACATAATTCGACAATTCTGCATAAGCAGGATGAGTCTGGTCGATGACATCTGCCTGTTGCAGATATGTAGGGATGGCAATTTCCTGCGGAGCATGCAAGGCCCGAAAACCGTGCGGACAGCTGTACCAGATATACGGCTCCATATGGAATCCAATAATACTGGTTTTAACGCCTAGGACTTTACGGGCAACCTTACAGAAGGTGTCTAGTAAATTATTGGAGGTATAGACGCCTAAAATGAGAGATATACGACATGAGCTTAAAAGCTCCGTATTCTGACCGACCTCTAGCAGTTTTAGTTCCATGTCTGCCTCTCTGAATATGTATGGAATATAGAAAACACTGTCGACCAAATTTATACAATCAATAACAAAGATTCTATATTTACTGAACGCTGAAAACTCACCTATAGGTTAAAGGATTTGTTAATCTGTTTCTATCCAAATACACTCATAACCGCAAGGCACTGATATTTAATTAATTAAGAATAACTTGAAAATTTAATCTTCAAAAAAAGTCTGCTTAAGTATTTGAAACTCAATATCTAAGCTAAAATTAAGCATGTTTATTTGTATTTACTTTAACATACTCTTGACCAAAAAATACTCAGCATCGATTTTTATCCCCTTTTAAATAAAAGTTAATGGTTTTTCAACTATATAGATTTAAATTTCGTTTAAAAAAATAAATTAGATTGGCTTCACTCTCTAATAACGCTCAAAATTCATTTTTTATTTTTAAAAAATACTTAACAATGATCTTGAGTCTCAACTTAAAGTCTCAAAAAAACTGTCTGAAAGATAGCCTTTGAATTGTAAAGAAATTACAGTCTTTAACAAATTAATTGCGAAAATTTTGTGATTTTTTATCACTCAAGCTTACATTAAAAATGGAAATTTCATGCTGAGGAAGAATGAATCCAATTCAGGGTATTTTTTACACAAGAAACAGTGCACTTAAGGTAAAGACAAAAAAAAGCAGCCTAAAAAGACTAATGCTGATCAGTTAAGGAGTTTAGAAATAAACTCTTTAACTTTTTAGTCGTTCACGACGGAGTCTTAAATTTATAAATCAAATACTTAAAAATAATTTGTTACTTTGGTTTCGCCCAAATGAGAAGCGAAGCTTCGCAAGGAAGGCATCTTGCGGTGCAATACACCTCATGCCTCAAACAGTTGCGGATGACTTTTCTATCTATCAGATATAATCATGAATTTGAAAAAGAAAATGCCAGTCAATTCCTTAACTGACTGGCATTAGCCTAAAAAGACCGCTTTTTTTTAACGAAGAATTAATTGTCTGAAATTAACGCCACTTGCTGTACATAGTTAAATAACTTTAACTTAGATGCATTGATCTCTGCTTCAGGTGCCTGATTCTTTAAATCACGATGTACGCGAAGATAATGCTGACGCAAGGTATGACGCTCTGTGGCATTATAGGTTTTGGTAAATTCATTAATGGCCGGGTCACCATCTTTGACAATTCGATCGACCCAACGCTGTAATTGGGCTGTCTTTTTAAGACCTTGCTTTGGTGTTAAATAAGATAAAATCACCGTTTCATTTTCATTGCGCAGTAATTTACCAATACGTGAAAATTGACGGCGACGTGCTTCATGTGAGGTAAATTCCTGTACATCGAGCAATGCTTCAATCAAACGCTCTTCAACAGGCAAGTTTTTAATTTGTTTAGCACTCAACTCAGCCAGCTGTGCACCCAAAGCCGCCATACGCTGGACTGCTTTTTTCTGTTCGGTTTTACTTGCGCGTCCCTCTAAAGAATCAAAATCTTCTTCAGTTAAACTGTTCGGTCGACGTGCCACGATTAATCTGCCTCATAAAATTTTGCTGCAAATAGTGCCTGAATTTCAGATAAGGCTTTGTCCTCATCCGCTCCTTCAATCACCAAGCGTAAAGTTGTTCCTTTGCCCGCACCGAGCATCAGCAAGGACATGATATTTTTTGCATCTACCAGTTTGTCCGTTTTTCCAATCTGGATACTGGAACGAAATTTGGTAGTCACTTCTATAAGTTTACCAGATGCGCGTGCATGTAAACCCAGTTTATTAATTACGTCAACAGTGGTATCAATCATGACCAGTGCTTCATTTCTCGATGGAGGACTTGAATAGACCATTTTGCCTCAAGGGCTTTTTTTAGTCTATCCACAATGTAAACAGAACGATGCTGACCACCGGTACAGCCAACCGACACAGTCATATAATGACGATGCCCTTCAGAAAAGGTTGGCAACCATTTGTCCAGAAAATGATAAATATCATTAAACATATCCTCGACCTGATCGCTCTTTTGCAAAAACTCCTGCACCGGTTGATCGAGTCCTGAAAATTTGCGTAATTCCAGTTCCCAATGCGGGTTAGGCAAATGCCGGACATCAAAGACATAATCGGCATCCAGTGGAATGCCATGCTTATAACCAAAAGACTGCAAAATCAGGATCAGGTTATCGGTCTGTCCCAACTTGGTCAATAAGGTATGTTTCAGGTCATGCACGCTTTTATCTGTAGTATCAATGTGCACGGTAGAACGCAGCTGGATGGGCATTAGCAGGATTTTTTCTTCCTGAATGCACTCGTTCAGACTCTTAAAGCGCGAAGCTAGAGGATGCGGCCGACGCGAGGCACTAAAGCGCGCAATCAGTTCCTGATCCTGCGTGGTCAGATAGATAATATCGACCGAGCCATGCTGTTGCAGCTGTTCAAAGACATGATCAAATTCTTGCAAATCGGCACGGGTACTGCGTACATCGACCCCCAAGGCCAACTGCTCCAGATTGTTCTCACTGTGCAGTTTCGCCACAATTTCGGGAAGCAATGCCAAAGGCAGATTATCAATACAGTAATAACCCAGATCCTCAAGCACCTGCAATGCAGATGATTTACCTGAACCAGATTGTCCCGTGACAATTAAAATGCGCTTCATACATGCTACCCTTTCATCCTATCCGGCAGTGTATTTGACCTGCAGGTTATCGATCAGACGTGTATTACCTATCTTTGCAGCTACAAATAACACAACATCTTGATTAAACGTATGAATTTTTTGTAATTCTGGCGTTCGTGCTTCAACATAGTCTACGACAAACCCGACATCTGTTAAAGTCTGGCGAAGCTCGGCCAATACCGTATCCAGTTCAATCGCAGCATGGAGCTGCTGTTCAGCCTTTTGTAAGCTTTGATAAATGACCGGTGCGATTGCACGATGCTCTTGGCTTAGGTAACCATTTCGAGAACTTAAGGCTAAACCATCTTCTGCACGGGCAATTGGCACGCCAATCACTTCTAATGGAATATTCAGGTCTTGTACAAACTGGCGAATCACTGCCAACTGCTGATAATCTTTTTGCCCAAAGAAAGCATAGTTTGGCTGCACAATGTTAAACAATTTGGTCACCACCACCGCCACACCATCAAAATGGCCGGGGCGCTGCAAACCACACAAGTCATCAGTAATGTCAGAGATACTGATATTGGTCAGACGCGGTTTTTTGCCATACATTTGCTCAACCGTTGGCGCGAAGACGATATCACAACCGACGTCTGCCAAAAGCTGCTGGTCCTGCTCCAGCGTACGCGGGTAGTTATCAAAATCTTCATTGGGTCCAAACTGGATCGGATTGACAAAGATACTGACCACCACCACATCACACAGCTTACGCGCTTCACGTACCAGATTTAAATGACCCTGATGCAGATTGCCCATGGTGGGTACAAAACCAATAATCTTGCGGTTGGCACGTGCCGGATTAAGTGAGGCCGCGAGTCCCTGAATGGTGGTTTCTGTTTTCATCTTACAATTCAACCTGAAAAGTTTGTGCGGGTGCCGGGAAAGATCCATCTAAAACTGCAGCATGATAAGCTTTAAAAGCATCCAGAATGGCAGTAGCACCCGATTGTTCCTGCATAAAATTACGGACAAATTTTGCAGTATGGCCAAAGGTTAAACCCAGCATGTCTTGTACTACCAAGACCTGACCATCAGTGGCTGCGCCTGCACCAATGCCAATCACCGGAATTTGTGGAAACAGTTCCGTGATTTCCTGACCCAATTGTGCCGGTACACATTCCAGCAATAACAGTGCAGCACCTGCTTCAACCACTGCTTTACAGTCTGCAATCAGTTGATCCGCTGCTGCACGGGTACGGGCTTGCAGCTTATAACCGCCAAAGACATGTACCGATTGTGGCGTTAATCCCAAGTGCACACAGACTGGAATACCGTTACGGGTCAGCACCTGCACGGTTTCTGCCAGCCATGCACCGCCTTCCATTTTCACCATTTGCGCACCGGCCTGCATCACGGTTTTGGAACTTTGCAAGGCATCATTTAAGGTGGCATAACTCATAAACGGCAAGTCAGTCATGATAAAGGCATGCTGGTTACCACGGCGTACCGCAGCGGTATGATAGGCCATATCTGCAACAGTCACTGGTAAAGTCGAATCGCGGCCCTGAATTGACATTCCCAAAGAGTCGCCAATCAGAATACTGTCTACTTCTGCAATTTCCATGGCTTTGGCCATGCTGGCATCATAGCAAGTCAGACATGAAAATTTGCGTCCATCTGCTTTGAAGCGTCTTAAGTCACTCAGACTGACCATGAAGATGTTCCTCTATGATTGAAGTTCTCGCGAACATACCCATAACTCAAAAATTAAATATTTGCCCAGTTTGTGTCATCGAGTACCGTTAAGGTCGATTGCTTGACGATGTCCAGGTCTTTTAAGGATGTAGCATGAACCTGTATTTCAGCATCAATGTCCAGCAACGGAATGAGTACGAAATCACGCTCTAACACGCCGACATGCGGTACAGTCAGGCGTTGATTCTGTATCTGTTCATCTCCGTAGATCAGCAAGTCCAGATCCAGCGTACGCTCGCCCCAATGACGCAAACGTACCCGACCGGCTTCCTGCTCGAAGGCTTGCAAATAATCCAGCAAGCTTAAAGCTGCCAGATTAGTATTCAACTGCACCACAGCATTCAGATAATTTGGCTGATCCTGTGGCCCCATCGGTGGACTTTGATACAGATGCGAGGTTTTTACCTGACCCAATGTCGCCAGTTTCTGTACAGCTTCTGCCAAAATCTGGCGTGAATCGCCCAGGTTACTGCCCAAGCCAATATACGTCACGATCATTGTGTTGGCCCAAACACCACCTGGCTTAAATCACGTTGCACCCGCTTACGTTTCATAATCGGATGATCTGCGCCAATTTCACCACTGGCACTGGCTGCCACATGTGACAGGGTTTTCGCCTTGTCTTCAAACTTGGCTTTACGCACCCGGCGGTTACGTGGTTCAGGTTCATTGACTAAAGGCTCAATCTCGGCGAGATCCTGTTGTGCCGTCAGTTTCTGTTCCAGATGTTCTTCTTGAGTGGCCTTACGACGGCTCTTGGCACGTTGACGGTTGTACTGGCTAATCGCCCGCTCTTTCTCGTCACCGCTCATTTGCTGATAAGCATCCCACCAGCTGCCCATGCCTTGCGCCATTGCATCGCCTGATTTTTCGCGCAACAGCAAAAAGTCAAATCCGGCACGGAAACGCGCATGACTAGACAAGGCCTCAATTTGTTGCGGTTTTGGATTCAGTAAACGGGTCTGCATTTCCCAGACTTCACGAATGAAAGTCTCGGCGAAGCGAGGAATAATGGTCCGGGTTGCCTGACGTTTCAAAACATCCAGACCCGCTTGGGCACGTGCTTCTGCTGCGACCACGCCTTTATTCAGATAAAACTCACAACGCTCGAGGAATGGCTGCCATAATAGTACCGCGTAGAAAAATGCCGGGTTGATGGTCTTGCCAATCGAAATACGCTGATCGGTATTTTTCGCAGCACGCTCCATAAACGGCGTGATTTCAGCTTTGATATCGGCGAACAGCTGATGCCAGATTCCGAAGTCAATCAGCATGGGCAACACACGATTCAGATGCCCCATGGTGAATAACTTTTGTGATTCATCATAGAGTCGATGCGGAGAGACATCACGCAGCAGCTGGGTCATTTCCGGCGTGAAAATATCCAGAATGGCTTCATCAATACTGAAATTCAGCTTGGCAGCAAAACGTAAAGTACGTAACATCCGCACCGGATCTTCTTCAAATCTTAAGGCCGGATCACCGAGCAAACGTAAAGTTTTGCTGTGAATATCATCTACAGCATTGCAGAAATCCAGCACAATCGCTTTACGCGGCTGGTAATACATTGCATTGATCGAGAAGTCGCGACGGGCAAAATCCTGCTCGATGCTGCCCCAGTTATTATCACGCAGAATCATCCCCGCGGCCGAGGTGACTGCTTTTTTTGGAGGTGCCCGGAAAGTGGCCACTTCAACCAGTTCCCGCCCTGAATAGACATGCGCCAGTTCAAAACGCCGTCCGATAATTCGACAACGTCGTCCGAATACTTCCTTGACCTGAGCCGGGGTTGCATTGGTAACTGCATCGAAATCTTTAGGATTCAAACCTAACATCAGATCTCGAACACCACCACCCACGATATAAGCTTCATAGCCTGCCTTGTTTAAGGCATCAATCACATCGAGAATATAAGAAGGTAATTGAGCGGTTGATAAACCACATTTTGACGCGCGCAAAGTTTGCAAAAGACGCTGTCTCCTACGTCTGAACGTAAAATTCTAAGATGACGCTAATCATATCGCTTACACGACTAAAGGGCAATTTGATTATGTCAATCCTGCAGCTCAGATTGATTCTGTATTCAGCATCAATTCCGTCTATTCACAACGCGAGTCTGGCCTTGTTTTTGGCAAATAATGCCGGCCCAATGCCTTTGACCAGCTGAATATCTTCAATGCTTTTAAATTTCCCATTTTTCTGCCGATACTCAACAATGGCTTGGGCTTTCTTTTGTCCCACGCCATGCAACTGTTGCAATTGTTCAATATTTGCACTATTTAAACTAATTCTATCACCTGTCGCTTGTACCGAAAGTGCCGGTTTTACCAGATAGTGATCTGCTTTAGTCGATGCATTCTGTTGTTTGAGCCGCGCATCATGTTGCTGTTGTCTGGTCTTCCATTCCATATAATCGGTCGCAGTTGCATGTGCAGTTCCAATAGCAATATAGCCTAGCCATAAACCCAGAAGAAGATTAATCCACGCCGGACTTGTTCGATGTTGTTGTTTGTTCATGCGCCGCTCTTTGTTTTAATTCTAATTTGGCCTGTTCCCAGAGCTGATCCAATTCAGCCAGTGACAAGCGGTCTATATTGAGTTGTTGTTTTTCCGCCTGATGTTCCATCAAGGCAAATCGAGTACGAAACTTATGGATCGTGCCTAATAATGCCATTTCACTCGAGATTCCAAGTTTACGGCCAACATTGACCAGAGAAAATAAGCAGTCACCAAATTCTTCCTGTATTTCATCGGAATTCTGGCTTGCCAAAGCTTCTTTTAACTCGGCCAGCTCTTCTTCTACTTTGTCATATGCCCCAGTGACATCGGGAAAATCAAAGCCGATTTTTGCGACATTTTTCTGGATTTCATCTGCCTGTACCAAGGCCGGTGCATGCTTGATTTCATCTAAACGGGAACGTGGCTTGCCCTGCTTTTCTTGCTGTTTAATTTCTTGCCAGAGCTGAGAGACATCTTCCGGGCTCAATTTTACAAACTGTTCAGCCTGAAATACATGCGGATGACGGCGGATAAGCTTGTCGCTAATGGCCTGCACCACATCCTGAAAATCAAAAGCGCCCTGCTCGCTGTACATTTGCGACTGGAACACCACCTGTAACAGCAGATCGCCCAGTTCATCGCGAATCTCGTCAACATTTCCAGAACGTACCGCAGCTTCTACTTCATAAGCTTCTTCAATCGCATATTGGGTCAGAGATTCGGGAGTCTGCTGCTGATCCCATGGACATTTTTCACGTAATTCACGCATGATATTAAGCAATTGTTCCACTTTTAAAACCTCTTCTTTACCAAATAGTCGCGTCAAGCTGCCTGTTTCTTGTTATGCTCAAGAAAAAAAGACAATAAGGAGATCAAGCACATGCACAGTATATTGATTAGTGGGGCAGCACAAGGAATTGGCGCAGCGACAGCCATGCTATTTTACCAGCACGGCTATAAAGTCGGTATTTATGATATCAATGTGGTACAGGCCGAACAGCTGGCCCAGCAACTGGGCGAACATGCCAAAGCAGGCTTTCTGGATGTGGCAGACTATGCTTCCTGGGAAACAGCTTTGGCGGAGTTTTCAGCCTGGGCCGGTGAAATCAACATTCTGGTAAATAATGCCGGAATTTTATATTCAGGGCCTTTTGAAGACACCACAATTGCAGCGCATCATCGCACGCTGGATATTAATGTTAAAGGCCTCCTCAATGGTTGTCATGCCACTTTCTCTTATTTAAAAGAATCTTCATTTGCTCGTGTCATTAATTTATCTTCGGCATCCGCCATTTATGGACAGGCCGATTTAGCCTCTTATGCGACCAGTAAATTTGCCGTGCGCGGTCTGACTGAAAGTCTGGATATTGAATGGCAACCCTATGGGATTCGGGTGCTTGATGTGATGCCACTTTTCGTCAGTACAGCCATGGTGAAAGATATGCAGGCAGAAAGTATTAAAAAAATGGGCGTACATTTGAAAGCAGAGGATGTCGCACAAGATATTCTGAAACTGGTACAGCTTAAAGACTCTATCTGGCAAGCTACGCACCATCCGGTTGGATTAAAAAGTAAATTTTTATTTCATCTATCACGTATGAGTCCACAGTTTGTGAACCGAATCAGCAACCTGTTGATTGCCAGACAATAGAGTCTATTTCTACTGTTCCTTAAAATGTAGTCAAACATAGTCAAGGACTAATTCGCACTCTGTTAATGTCTTGTTGCCAAACGTGTAACTAGAGCCTGAGTCGGTCAGTTCCGACTTATAGCGATCAGTCCGTTCTTGC
>NZ_VPEC01000048.1:0-15081 GCF_013417355.1 Acinetobacter sp. YH12255 | reverse complement strand
GGATCAAACCAAATGGAAATATTACCTCGGTTAATTAAGGCTCGGTTATAGGATGACCAATTGGTTGTACGGTAGATTTTAGAGGCAGGCTTATTCATTTTGAAATTATATTGCTGAATAAGCTTTTAATGCTAGGTTTGTGCAACAAAGCCGTTCTTGAGCATGAATAAAAGCGGAGATTGAAAAAAGTAGAAAAAGATAATATTGATGCTTCATATCAAATTTATTATTTTTATGTCCATATTGACTTACTTATGGATTGTTTATTTTATATGGACACTTATGGAGTATCAATTAAGGTAAACCTTTTTGAGCGTTCATAACATTCTCCACAAATGTTTTTTGTTTATTTATAAGCCTAAAGAAAAAGCTCATTTAGCTTATTTTATATTTAGCACTAAGTGTGCCAAGTTTTATTATAATAAAATTAACAGAAAAAACAGCACTTTAAAAAAATATTTTTATTTTTGTAATTTTTATGTTTTATTTTGTGTAACTAACTGACAAAAAATGTCAGTTAGTTGACTAAAATCACCCCAATATAATCGGTTTATTCCCTAATTCATTTTCCAAATCATCTATTTTGCGATCATAGTACTGATCTAAGACTTCTCCAATCTGCCCCACACCTTCAATAACCCCGTCTTTAAACTTCTGCTGGACTAAATGCTGAATAATATTTTGGCAAATTTCATCCCAGACCTGCTGGGTCGTCGCATTCTTAATTCCCCGATCAATCACAATTTCAACCTTGTGCTCGCACAGATTTAAATAGAGCAGTACCCCACTGTTATATTCGGTATCCCAAACCCCAATTTCAGCAAATAACTGTCGGGCACGACATAAGGTATCTTGATAATAAGCAGATCGTGAAGGCAGACAGCCTTCAATCACCACCTGAATCTCCCCGACATGCCCATGCTCGGCTTCTTCCACCGCCACTGCAATGGAATGCTGATCCTGCTTGGAGAAAAAACGCTTGGTGGCCGGCATATAAAAGAAATGTTTTAACCAGCGTTTAAAACTCGGCTGCGCATGTTCTTCCAGCTTCGGCTGCGTGACAATCTCTGTCGTATCTGTCGTTGTTACCATGAGCCTGATGCTCCTCCCCCACCAAATCCACCACCGCCACCGCCGAAGCCGCCGCCCCCAAAACCACCACGACCACCACCGCCGCGGCCACCACCTGCCATAAAGGCATGTAAAATCAGCTGGGCCAGTGAAGTGACCAATAAAAAGAATACCCCGGCACCAATCATTAAACTGGCAATTAAACCCATGCCATTGACCAGACCGGCAGCTGTGCCTGCAACTGCGGCAGTCGCAGCACTGAGTTTTCTGCCAAAAATCATCGAAGCAATCACACCAGCAACAATAATAAACAGCACGCTACTGAACGTTGCCTTACTGGCTTTTTGTGCCTGATAAGCCTGTTCCTGACGCTCTTTCAGCTCATCGGCCGCCTGTGCAGCAATTTCAGGATCAAGATTTAAAATCCGTTCTATTTCAGTCAGTCCTGAGTCGATCCCTTGTGCATATTGAGCCTGTTTAAAATACGGTGTGATCTTGTCATTGATAATCCGGCCTGCCACGATATCGGGCAACACCCCTTCCAGACCATAACCGGTCAAGATCTGAATACGGCGATCATTGATGGCAATGGTCATCAATAAGCCATTATCCCGTTTGGCTGAACCGAGCTGCCAGGCGTCGGCTATGCGCATGGAATAATCAAAAATATCTTCCTGTCCCGTGGTTGGAACAATCACTACACCAACCTGGCCTTTGCCAGCATTATGCAAGTTTAAAATGCGTTGACTAATCGCCTGCTTTTCAATTGGGCTGAGTATATTGGCCTGATCAATCACCGGTTCATTTAGACTGGGTAAATCACGCTGTATCTGGCCTTCGGCCATATCATTGGCAATTTGTGGCGGCTGGGCTGGCGCTACTTCAGTATCTGATTGAGTCCTTGCAGTATTATTCGCAGCCGGATTTTGCAATATTTCACGTGCAACAATAACTTCTTCGGTATCCGTTGCTGTCGCGGTCTCACTCCAGGCCAGATTGCTCAGACTTGCACTTAAACTGATCAACAAACCGGCACAGAATTTTGCCGCCAGATTATGCCTCATTGCAGCCACTCTCTCTTTTGCAAAATTTGATCTTAATCAAATGAAACTGTCGGGGCTTTCTGTGCACTTTGCTCGGCACTAAAGTTTGGTTTGGTCTCCATTCCAATCACTTTGGCAGTCATCACTTGTGGGAACTGACGCGCATAAGAGTTAAAGTCCTGAACAGTCGTAATATAACGGTTACGTGCCACAGCAATTCTATTTTCAGTGCCTTCCAACTGTACCTGCAAATCACGGAACTGCTCGTTGGCTTTCAGATCTGGATAATTTTCAGTCACCGCCAATAAACGCGATAGAGCACTGGTCATTTGCGACTGCGCTTCCTGATAACGCTGGAATAATTCGGGATCTTCCAGTACTTCTCGATCCACTTTTAAACCGGCGAGATTCGCACGCGCTTGGGTCACCTCAGTTAATACCTGCTCTTCATGCGCGGCATAGCCTTTGACCACATTGACCAGATTCGGCACCAGGTCGGCACGGCGCTGATACTGGTTTTGCACTTCAGACCATGAAGCAGTTACCGCTTCATCTTTCACCTGTAAAGTGTTATAGCCACATCCTGTGAGGGTCAAGGTACTGGCCAGCATCAGGGTTATTAAAGATTGTTTTAATACACGCATGATGTTTATCCTCAATTATTTATTGATATTTATTTAATTAATTTGATTTTAAACAGTATTTTCTAAAGTTTTGTTACTTTTTATAATCTTTTTCTCTGTACACGACAAAAATAGATAACTCATTGAAATAATGTCACAATAATTGTTTTCTAACGACGAATACTATGACACATCTCAATGAGTTATATCTTATCTTAAACAAATATCAAAAATGGAACAAGTCACATTTAAAGTGCTTTGCGCTCATCATGCTTGTGATTATTTTAAAGCAAACATGTAATCTTTCTTCTGCATCTAAAGCCTTGCCCATCAAGTGCTTACCACAATCATTTTATCGACGTATGCAGCGCTTCTTTGCAGGTCAGTATTTCGATTATCGTCAAATTTCTCAGTTGATTTTCAATATATTTTCATTCGACAAAGTGCAACTGACTTTAGATAGAACCAATTGGAAATGGGGAAAACGAAATATTAATATCCTGATGCTCGCGATCGTTTATCGTGGAATAGCGATACCTATCGTTTGGATATTACTTAATAAACGTGGAAATTCAGATACAAAAGAGCGTATTGCTTTGATTCAACGCTTTATCTCCATTTTTGGTAAAGACCGTATTGTGAATGTGTTCGCAGACAGAGAGTTTATCGGTGAGCAGTGGTTTACATGGTTAATTGAACAAGACATCAACTTCTGCATTCGTGTTAAAAAAACTTTATTGTCACCAATCATTTAGGAAAGAATCATAAAATCAGTGATTTATTTCGCCATCTTCAAGTTGGTCAAATTGAATGTCGTAAACGACGGATTTTGGTTGGTCGAGTGAAACTATATATAAGTGCACTACAGTTAGAAAATGGAGAACTTTTACTCGTCGTTTCTTCTCAGTTTAATGCCAATCCTATTCAGGATTATGCATTACGCTGGGAAATTGAAACCTTATTCAGTTGTCTCAAAGGACGCGGGTTTAATCTTGAAAATACTCGTTTAACAGACCCTAGCTGTTTAGTCCCAGATTTTAATGGTGCAATATTCTCAGATAAATGGAAGGAAGCACTATGGGACAAGTTCTACACAGCAGCGCCACAACGACACAGGCAGTGCGTCGAGCAATACAAAATAGTCAAGAGAGCTTAAGAACGCTAGCCAAGCGTTACGGCATCAATCAAAAGACCGTCGCAAAATGGAAGAAACGTACTTCAGTAGATGATCTTACAACCGGGCCAAAGAATCCTCGCTCAAGCGTGTTATCGCCTGAAGATGAGGCGGCAATTGTTGCTTTTCGAAAACGCACTTTGTTGCCGCTAGACGATTGCCTTTATGCATTGCAGCCGAGTATTCCTTATCTGACACGCTCGTCGTTACACCGCTGCTTGCAGCGGCATGGTATTTCACGACTGCCTGAGGTACAAGGTGATCGCCCTGTCAGGAAGCGCTTCAAGAGCTACCCCATTGGTTACTTTCATATCGACATCGCTGAGATGCGAACAGCACAGGGTAAGCTTTATCTCTTCGTTGCCATTGATCGCACTTCCAAGTTCGCGTTCACTGAATTGCATACTAAAGCCAGTAAGATGGCAGCCGCGGAGTTCCTGCGCAATCTGGTTAAGGCTGTGCCCTATAGAATCCATACGGTGCTAACAGATAACGGCATCCAGTTCACGAACCGCACCTGTGATCGCTACGCCTCTGAGCACATCTTTGATCGGATTTGTACTGAATGTGGCATTGAACATCGTCTTACCAAGGTCAAGCATCCATGGACCAATGGACAGGTCGAGCGGATGAACCGAACGATTAAAGAAGCTACTGTCAAACGGTTCCATTACGACGATCACACTCAGCTATGCATTCACCTTGCTGATTTTATTGCTGCATACAACTTCGGCCGCAGACTCAAAACACTCAGGGGCCTGACTCCCTACGAATTCATCTGCAAACAGTGGACAGATGAACCTGAACTTTTTAAGATTGATCCGATCCATCAAATGCCGGGACTAAACACCTAGACGAGTCAAGAAATTGATAGCAGTGCTAGCTATCGGTTTCTGTTGGTGCTATTTAACAGGTGAATGGCAACATGATCAAAAAAAAGTGATAAAAATAAAGAAGCATGGACGACTCTCAATGAGTTTATTTCGCTATGGTTTAGACTATGTTCAAATGGCGATTCAGCGTTTAATTGGTTTTGGGAAAAAAGAAGAGTTTAAGGAAATTTTGGCAATTTTAAGAAGGCAGAAGCCTGATAGGATAAGGGTTCTGTGAAATTTGTCGTGTACAGAGAATCTTTTTAATGCTTCACACTTTAAAATTAAAAATTATCGAAGATGAAAAAAACCCGCCGTAGCGGGTGTTCTTGAATAATTTGAGCTTATTCTTAACGGTTAAACATCCAGATAATCTAGAATCCCTTCTGCGGCCTGACGACCTTCCCAGATGGCTGTCACGACCAGGTCAGAACCGCGCACCATATCACCACCAGCAAAGATTTTCGGATTTGAGGTCTGGAACTTGTATTGCTGCTGCTCAGCGGCAACGACACAGCCTGAACCATCCAGCTTGATCTCGACATCGGCGAACCAGTCAGCGGGGCTGGTACGGAAACCGAAAGCAAGCAGGACTGCATCGGCAGGCAAAATTTCTTCTGAACCCGGAATTGGTTCTGGGCTGCGACGACCACGACTGTCTGGCTCACCCAACTGTGTGCTAATCACTTTCACACCTGTGACCTTGCCATGTTCACCGACGATTTCGATCGGCTGACGGTTGAACTGAAATTCCACCCCTTCTTCACGCGCATTTTGTACTTCACGGCGCGAACCCGGCATGTTTTCTTCATCACGACGATAAGCACAAGTGACTGTCTCAGCACCTTGACGAATCGAGGTTCGGTTACAGTCCATCGCAGTATCGCCACCGCCTAAAACGATGACTTTTTTGCCTTGTACACTGATGTATTCAGCTGGCTCTTTTTCCCAGCCTTGGGTGCGGTTGACATTGGCAATCAGGAAATCTAGCGCGTCATGGACACCGTCCAGCTCTTCACCGGCAAAACCACCTTTCATATAAGTATAGGTTCCCATCCCCATGAATACCGCATCATAATCTGCAAGCAACTGGTCAATGGTGATCTCGGTGCCAATTTCAGTATTGAGACGGAATTCCACCCCCATACCGGTGAAAATTTCACGGCGGCGTTTCATCACATCTTTTTCCATCTTGAATTCTGGAATACCGAAAGTCAGCAAACCACCAATTTCTGGACGTTTATCAAACACGACGGGTTTTACCCCTGCACGAACCAAAATATCCGCACAGCCAAGACCCGCAGGACCTGCACCAATGATCGCGACTTTTTTATTGGTCCATTTCACATTAGACATGTCTGGACGCCAGCCCAAAGCAAAGGCGGTATCGTTGATATATTTTTCAGCATTGCCAATGGTGACCGCGCCGAAACCATCGTTCAGGGTACAAGCCCCTTCACAGAGACGGTCTTGCGGACAGACACGGCCACAGACTTCCGGCAAGGTATTGGTCTGGTGACACAATTCAGCAGCTTGGAACAGACGTCCTTCAGCCACCAGTTTCAACCAGTTCGGAATGTAGTTATGTACCGGACATTTCCATTCACAATAGGGGTTACCACAACCGAGACAACGATGGGTCTGGTTCGCAGCAATTTCCGCAGTAAACGGTTTATAAATTTCTACAAATTCTGCTTTGCGGACATCAAGCTCTTTTTTCTCTGGATCTTGGCGTGCGACATCCAGAAATTGAAAGTCATTATGTAGGCGTTCAGCCATGTCTCTCTCCGTGGCTAGAGGTAAGGGCTTTACAGTTACCTTACTTCTGCCTATATATCTGTTGGTCGTGGAATTATTGTGGATCAGCTTGAGTTGTTTTTAACAGCGTTTGCAAGTTGGCTGCTTTTGGTTTTACCAACCAGAACTTACGGCTATAGAAGTCAAACTCATGGCGGATCTTGTACGCCCAAGCACTACCGGTTTCTTTAATATGTTCATCCAAAATGCGACCCAGGAAGGCTTTATGCTCTTCCATCGCTTCGGTGGAAATACGATTCAGTTCAATGAGTTCATGGTTATAATGATCAACGAAGTCGTTATCCAGATCAAGTACATAAGCAAAACCACCGGTCATACCCGCCCCGAAGTTATGCCCGACTTTACCCAGCACGGTCACGATCCCACCGGTCATATATTCACAGCAGTGATCGCCAGCACCTTCGATGACCGCGAATGCGCCCGAGTTACGCACCGCGAAACGCTCGCCTGCCGTACCCGCGGCATATAACTTACCGCCAGTGGCACCATAGAGACAGGTGTTACCAATGATCGCGGTATTTTGGGTCTGGAAAGGCGAACCTTTTGGCGGGAAGATCGAGATGCGACCACCGGCCATGCCTTTACCGACATAGTCATTGGCATCACCTTCAAGGCTAATATGCAGACCACCGGCGTTCCAGACACCCAGCGACTGACCTGCAGTACCATTCAGGTGTACTTTCACTGGATGTGCTTCCATGCTCAGGTTGCCATAACGGCGGGCAATTTCACCGGATAAACGCGCACCAATCGAACGGTCACAGTTACCAATCGAGAAGTGATATTCACCACCAGTTCCGGCTTCAATCGCAGGCAGGATTTCCGCCACCATTTTCTCTGCCAGAATACCTTTATCGAATGGTGCATTGCCCTGTACTTCGCAGTACTGTGCTTTTCCTTCCGCAGCAGGATGGGATTCCAGTAATTTGCTCAGATCTAAATGTGCATGCTTGGCAGTTTCACCTGGCAACACTTCCAGCAGGTCGGTACGGCCGATCAGGTCTTTCAGGCTAGACACACCGAGTGCAGCCAGCCATTCACGGGTTTCTTCAGCAATGAAAGTGAAGAAGTTGATCAGCATTTGTGGCTCGCCAATATAATGCTCTTGACGCAAATGGTCTTGCTGGGTTGCCACACCGGTTGTACAGTTATTCAAGTGGCAGATACGCAGGTATTTACAACCGAGTGCAATCATTGGGGTCGAACCAAAGCCAAAGCTTTCTGCACCCAGAATGGCTGCTTTAACTACATCCAGACCGGTTTTTAAACCACCATCGGTTTGTACGCGAACCTTTCCACGCAGGTCGTTGACACGAAGCGCCTGATGCGCCTCAGAAAGACCCAGCTCCCACGGTGAACCTGCATGATGAATTGAAGAAAGTGGCGAAGCCGCTGTACCACCGTCATAACCTGAAATGGTAATGAAATCGGCATAGGCTTTTGCTACACCTGCAGCAATCGTCCCGACACCCGGTTCAGAAACCAGCTTAACGGACACCATCGCCTGTGGGTTAACCTGTTTTAAATCAAAGATCAACTGTGATAAATCTTCAATTGAATAGATGTCATGATGCGGAGGTGGCGAAATAAGCGTGACACCCGGTACAGAGTAACGTAAACGGGCAATCAGACCATTCACTTTACCACCCGGCAACTGACCACCTTCACCTGGTTTTGCACCTTGCGCGACTTTAATTTGCAGGACTTCTGCCGATGTTAAATACGCAGGTGTCACACCAAATCGGCCCGATGCAATTTGTTTGATTTTCGAGTTACGGATGGTGCCATAACGCGCTGGATCTTCACCGCCCTCGCCTGAATTCGAGCGACCGCCAATCGTGTTCATGGCAATCGCAATTGCTTCATGTGCTTCCGGCGACAATGCACCCAAAGACATACCAGCAGAGTCAAAGCGCGGCAGGATTTCTTCCACCGATTCCACTTGTTCAACAGGAATCGAATTATCAGTTTTCAGTTTGAATAGGTCACGAATGGTGGCAATCGGACGGTTATTCACCAGTTCGGCATATTCTTTAAAATCTGCGTAGTTACCTGAACGCACTGCTTTATGCAGCGAGTTGATTACATCCGGATTAAAGGCATGATATTCCTTGCCGAATACAAATTTCAGCAAACCACCCTGATCAATGGGTTTACGGTTTTTCCAGGCAAGATCCGCCAGCTGTTTTTGATCATTTTCAAGATCAACAAAGGTTGCACCCTGAATACGGCTTGGCACACCAATGAAACATGTATCAACCACTTCATTCGACAGACCGACTGCTTCAAATAACTGACCGCCACGATAAGAGGCCACCGTCGAAATTCCCATTTTTGATAGAACTTTCAGTAAGCCTTTCTCAATGCCTTTACGGAAATTGTTTTGTGCATAGATTGGATCACCCAAGAGCTCGCCTTTGGCAACCAGATCATTGATCACGTCATAAGCCAGATATGGATAAATCGCAGTTGCGCCAAAGCCGAGAAGCACTGCGAACTGATGTGGATCACGGGCAAAACCGGTTTCAACAATCAGATTAGCATCGGTACGCAAACCGGTATTAATCAAGTAATGATGCACCGCACCGGTCACCATAAAGGCATTGGCCGGCAAGTGGCCTTCACGAATTTTCTTGTCTGAAAGCATCAGTAAAGTTTTGCCATCACGAATCGCTTGTGCAGCCTCGATGCAAATACGAAGAATTGCGGCTTGTAAACCTTCAGTTTCAGTATAGTTCAGGTCGATGTCAGCAATTTCGTAACCTTTACGCCCCAAGGTACGAATTTGATGCATTTTCGAATTTGAAAGAACCGGACTGGAAATAATCAGACGGTCAGCATGTTCAGGCCCCTGTTCAAACACGTTCTGTTCACGGCCTAAACAGGTTTCCAGTGACATCACGATCGATTCACGTAACGGATCAATTGGCGGGTTGGTCACCTGCGCAAACTGCTGACGGAAATAATCCGAAACATGGCGCACCTGACGTGACAATACTGCCATGGGCGTATCATCACCCATGGATCCCACAGCTTCCTGACCACTTTCCGCGATTGGACGCAATAACTGGTCACGTTCTTCAAAGGTCACCATGAACATTTTTTGGGCCGCTTTCAGGCCATCGCCTTTTAAGCCTTGCTCACATAAATATTCTTCCAGCTCGGGGCTACCTTGCAAACGCACAGAGTTTTCACGTAACCATTCACGGTATGGACGCATACGTTTTAAATGATGATTCACATCTTGTGTATCCAGTACCTTGCCGGTTTGCGTATCGATCACCAGCATTTGTCCGGGGCCAACACGACCTTTAGAAATCACATCTTCAGGTTGATAACCCCAGACCCCAATTTCCGATGCCAATGTGATGTAGCCATTTTTGGTAATCACCCAACGTGCCGGACGTAAACCATTACGATCCAGCATACAAATCGCATGACGGCCATCCTGAATTACCAGACCTGCCGGGCCATCCCAGGCTTCCATATGTTTCGAGTTGAATTCATAGAAAGCACGCAAGTCCGCATCAAGCGTTTCCACGTTCTGCCACGCAGGCGGAACCAGCATACGTAAGGCACGGAACAGATCCATACCGCCACCGACCAGAATCTCCAGCATATTGTCCAGGCTTGAGGAATCCGAACCGGTACGATTCACAATCGGTTTCAGCTCAGTTAAACCCGGCAATAAGGGATTTTCAAATTTTGGCACACGCGCCATGGCCCAGTTACGGTTGGCCGTAATAGTGTTGATTTCACCATTGTGCGCCAGATAACGGAACGGCTGTGCCAACGGCCAGCGTGGCAAAGTATTGGTCGAAAAACGTTGATGAAATACCACGATATGTGATTCCAGACGCGGATCAGCCAGATCGGTATAAAAGTCTGCAATCGCTTCCGGCATCATCAAGCCTTTATAGCTGATGACCGTTGAACATAAGGTAGTGACATAGAAAGAGGTATCATTCAGCAGAAATTGTTCTGCACGACGACGCGCCAGGAATAACTTACGGTTAAATTCAACCTCGGTCACGCCCATCGGGCAATTGACAATAATCTGTTCAAATGCCGGCATCGATTGCAAGGCAATTTCACCCAGTGCATCGACATGGGTTGGAATCACACGCCAAGCCAGAACAATGAGACCTTCAGCTTCAATTTCTTTGTTTAAAACCTGTTTGGCACGTGCAGCAAGCGTAGGATCAAGATTCAGGAACACCGAACCGACAGCAAAGACTTCACTTAAAGTCGTATCACTTAAGCGTTTTGCTTCTTCACGGAAGAACTTTTTCGGCATCGCCAAAAGCAGACCACAGCCATCCCCAGTCTTGCCATCGGCGGCAATACCACCACGATGGGTCATACAACTTAGGCTATGAATCGCGGTCTTGACAAGATCATGGCTTGCATCGCCCTGCATATGGGCAATTAAACCGAAACCACAGTTATCTTTAAACTCATCCGGTTGGTATAAACCTTGAGCGGGAGCTACATTATTAGGCGATGGCATGTGCATAGCGTACCCTTCTTTTCACGAAGCCTTATAGGCTGTTAAACAATCTAAATTCTTCTCTGCGCTGCGTGTAATGGACTTTCGAAGACCGTCTTGCTAGAGCAAAATCTTTTCATCTTTATTTCTTCAGCCTAGTCCTTTTTCAGACCGAATGCATAAAAAATAAAGTTTATTTTGCTGATGAATAACATAAAAATCAGGAATAAATATGACATTCATAGGTTGTCATCGAATCATTTTTCGCGCTAAAACAGGGAGATTAATTCAATCCATGCACCAATAAAGCAAATTACATGCCAATAAATAGTACATAAATTAAAACTATACAGATGACAAAGCTTTAACAAAGATTACAGGGATACTGGTTATTTTTAATGTGTATTTTTTGCACCAAAAGCGCACATTTCTAATTAGGTCATTTTTTTGGTGCGCTATTTTAGAACGGATTAGTTAAAAGGATCACTAATCTCATTGTTTTGAGGACGGGAATTCCCCCCTTGGTTCGGTCGATTATTATTGTTTTGTGGTTGTGGTGCACCTTCTACAGCACTTTCGGATTTCTGTACATCGAGCACATTGCCAGCGGCATCACGACGCACAATTGTGGTACTGGTGGTCGCATCCGAACTACGCGGTTTAACCTCAGCCTGAGTTTGCTGTCTGAGTCGTACAGATTCATCTACCTTCGGTAAAGGTACGTTTTTCAAGCGAATCTCATACAGCTTTTGATTACTTGCCAACTCCTCTGAACCCAGATTATTGACCAGACTGACATACTGCTGTATTAGCACCACTTCAGGCTTCACTGAAGCAGGCAAATTTAAATTCAATGTAGATAAGGCCTGATTGGCTTCTGCGGCGGTCTTATACTGACCATACAGCAGCACATATTGTTCTGGCTGATTTTCACCGGATATTCTTAGATAAATAAAAGGCTTACGATCTGGCTGTTTTTTAAGAAAGCTTTTGAGAATGGCTTCATTGCTGACGCGAAATAATTCAATCGCATGCTGTTTTTTCGCCTCATTAACAAATTTGGTGCCGCGAAATTCTGGCTCATGATTGGCATTTACAATGGTGCGCGTATTCAAATCGAGGGGTTTGACCTCGTCAAAAAGCGCACCAAGATGGGTCATTGTCGCTACTTTTTCCGGCTGAATTTGTAATTGAACTTTAGTTTCTGGCTTTTTTTCCACTTCAATTACCGCATCTGAATCAGTAATGGCCCAAAAGATCAAGGCTGCAAATAGACAGCATACACCACAGACCAGCCAGAAATAGTGCTGAACCTTTTGCCAAGGAGTGTGTAATGCTGTCATAAAAACTAAAACCTATGCCTGATTCGCTAAAATTGCCTGTTGCATTCGCTCAAGATCAAAATCTCGAGTAATCACAGCTTTACCTAATTGTTGCAACAACACCAGACGCAATTGTCCATTCAAGACTTTTTTGTCATGGGCCATATATGCCAGGAAATCATCAAGAGGGATTTTAGGACAAACGATCGGAAGTTTGGCACGAGAAATGATTTTTTTTGTACGTTCCAGATCACCCTGAGAAATCCAGCCCATACGCTGTGATAAATCTGCCGCCATGACCATACCTGTTGCAACAGCCTCGCCATGTAGCCAGACACCATACCCCAGATAAGATTCAATCGCATGTCCAAAAGTATGCCCTAAATTCAGTAGAGCACGTTCCCCTTGCTCTTTTTCATCATTGGCGACAATCCGGGCCTTGTGCGCACAGGAACGATAAACGGCCTCAGCCAGTAGTTTCTCATCACGACTGACCAGAGCATTCATATTATCTTCAAGCCAGAGCAGAAATGATTCATCACCGAGTAGCGCATACTTAATCACTTCAGCCAAACCGGCCGCAAGTTCACGATCGGGTAAAGTAGAAAGTTGCGACATATCGGCCAGCACCACTTGCGGTTGCTGGAACGCACCAATCATGTTTTTACCCAGTGGATGATTAATCCCGGTTTTTCCACCGACACTGGAATCGACTTGAGACAGTAAAGTCGTCGGTACCTGAATGAAATACACGCCACGCTGGAAACATGCCGAAGCAAAACCGGCCATATCGCCAATCACACCACCACCGAGCGCAAGCACCGTACAGTCCCGGTTAAAACCAGCTTCAAGCAATGCATCAAAGATCAGATTCAAATGCTGGCTATCCTTATATTTTTCACCATCGGGCAAAATACAGGTCGCGACATGCTTGTCTAAAGCTGCAATCGCAGTTTGATAATGCTGCAAATAAAGTGGCGCAACCGTGGTATTGCTCACAATCATCACTTGCTTGCCATGAATATAGGGAGCCAATAAGGCCTGTGGATCAAGATCGCTCCCGATAAAAATAGGGTAACGACGTTCTCCGAGTTCTACATATAAGGTTTGCATGTTTGATTAACCACTTTATTCAATGAACTTAGTTTTTGGAAGTAATGAGATTGAGAATCCGCTGCGCCAGATCTCGTGCCGCACCCTGATTGGTCTCAATGATATGATGTGCCACTTCCCGATACAAGGGATCACGAACTGCCAATAAATCACGTAACTTTTGTTCCGGATTTTCGACTTGGAGGAGTGGACGGTTTTTATCGCGATAGGTACGCTGTAGTTGAATTTCAACCGGCGTATAGAGATAAACGACGATCCCACGCTGTTTCAGATAGTCTCGATTCAAGACCTGAGTAATGGCACCACCGCCAGTGGCTAAAACTAAATGGGGGCGTGAAGTCAGTTCATTAATTACAGCAGTTTCACGGTCACGAAAACCCTGTTCCCCTTCTTTCTCAAAAATCCAGGGAATCGTCGCACCTGTTTTACGTTCAATTTCATGATCACTATCTAGAAATTCACGTCCTAACAATTCTGCGAGATGTCGTCCTACTGTTGTTTTACCGGCCCCCATCGGCCCTACCAAATAAAGATTTGGTAGGGTTTCAAACTCTTTGCTTGGCAAGGAGTCACCTATTCGTTTTGTTAAATTCAAAATATATTAATGATTTCTTGAAACACTGTCATTAACAATTCGAGGTGTAACGAAAATCAGCAACTCACGCTTGTTATCCGATTTTAAATCTTTACGGAATAAACGCCCTACATAAGGAATATCCCCCAGGAATGGCACCTTGGTTTGTGCATTACGGGTTTCCTGCTCAAAAATCCCACCCAGGACCACTGTTTCACCATTATCCACCAGCACATTGGTATTGATCTGGTTTTTATTAATAGTCAATTGTCCGGTCGGCGTTGGGTTGCCTGGGGAGTCACTGGTAATATTCAGCTCCATCTGCACTTTCCCATCTGGAGTAATACTTGGCGTGACATCCAGACTCAAAGTCGCATCAATAAACTCAGTAGTGGATACAGCATTGGCCCCTCCACCTTCAGCAGATTGATACGGAATTTGTGAACCAGATGCAACCGTGGCTTTTTGCTTGTCTGCTGTGAGTACTTTTGGTGTTGAAATAACTTCACCATAGCCATCCGCTTGCAATGCAGACAGTTCAAGATCCAGCATAAAATCAGAGAGACTAATCAAACCAAAGGCAATACGGCTGGCGCCCGGACTGGTGACACCCAAGTCTACATTCAGGTTTTGTGGACGCTGAATTTCATAAGTATATCCGCCCAAATCACTTTCTTGCGGATCTCTGAGATCCCACAACGTCGTATCGCTACCACCGACCAGAAGGCTATTATTGTGGCTTTGTTGCACAAACCTATCTGTAAAGGCTTTTTCAGCGATATAATTTTCAAATGAAGAAGCCTACACACAAAATCTACCGCACAACCAATTGGCCCACATATAACCGAGCACTTAATGAGTCGCGGAAATATTGCCATTTGGTTTGATCCTGCTACGCAATGGTATGCTCCATCAAAAGGCAAACAAGGGCGAAATCAAACCTACTCCGACGCAGCCATCCAATGCTGCTTAATGATTAAAT
>NZ_VPEC01000047.1:0-15148 GCF_013417355.1 Acinetobacter sp. YH12255 | reverse complement strand
CCATAGACCCATGATGCAAATTCCTTAATAAACCCATCTTTATTTTCAGGGGATACAAAATAAGCAAGGTCTTGCTCTACTTTCTTTAAGCTTTCAGTCAAGTATTTCATTGCAAGTTTTTTTTAAAATTTAATACCTAAATTGTATATGTTTGACTATATTTGTCAATATAATTATTTGCTATCAATCACTCTTCTTAAAAAAACCCAATTTCCGTCTGCTGGCCTTTGGTCTGGCCTTTGCCGCGGGCGCCATGATCTATGTTTCTTTAACCGAAATTCTGAATAAATCGATTGCCTCCTTTAGTCTGGCTTTTGATGAAAAAACCGGTTTTGCCTTTGGCACCTTTGCATTTTTGTTGGGCGTGATTCTGGTGTTATTGCTGGATCATTTTGTGCCAAATCCGCATGAAACTGTTGAAACGCATGCCAGTGAGGGCGTCAGTTCACCGCAACTATTGCGTACCGGCATGCTGACTTTATTCGCCATTAGCGCACATAACCTGCCAGAAGGTCTGGCGACCTTTTTTGCCACGCTGGAAAGTCCTGCCTTGGGTGCGCCTTTGGCGGTGGCAATTGCGATTCATAATATCCCGGAAGGTGTGGCAATTGCCTTGCCAGTGTATATGGCGACCGGACGCAAAGATTATGCGCTCTGGGCCAGTCTGGTGTCGGGACTGGCTGAACCTTTGGGTGCCGCCTTGGGCTATTTTATTCTGGCGCCTTATATGAGCGATACGGTATATGGTCTGGTGTTTGGCCTGATTGGCGGGGTGATGGTCTATCTGGCACTGGATGAGTTATTGCCGACGGCAAAACGTTATGCCGAAGGACATGAAACCGTCTATGGACTGGTGAGTGGCATGGCTGCACTGGCAACCAGTCTGGTGATCTTTAAGTTTATTCAGTAAGTCCTGTTACAAGTCGGCCATGCAATAAAGCATGCAATAAAAAAGGCAGCCGAAGCTACCTTTTCCGACTTTAAAAATGATGATTTATGCGATCTTTTCAATACGACAATAGAAGAAGCCATCGCCTTGATCTGCTTTCGGCAACAACTGACGACCATGTATCTGTTCGATGCCCCAATCGGCTTCGATCTTGATTTCCTTGGCATCGGCATGCTGGGCAAAAAACTCGACCATCTGCTGTTCATTTTCCGCTTTCAGAATCGAACAGGTAATGTAGAGCAAGGTGCCGCCGACTTTTAACTGCTGCCACATATTTTCCAGAATCTGCTTTTGCAGCGCGACGGTTTGCGGAATATCTGTAGAATGACGCAGCAAACGGATATCCGGATGGCGACGGATCACACCGATGGCAGAACATGGTGCATCCAGCACAATACAGTCGACCGGTTCAGACGCTGTCCAGCTAATGGCATCGGCTGCAATAATTTCAACTTCGGCATAATCGGTTAACAGTAAGCGTTCCAGATTTTCTGCCACACGAACCAAACGTTTCGCGTCCTGATCAATTGCATAAAGTTTTTTCGGACTATACTTTTCCAGAATGTGTGCAGTCTTACCACCCGGTGCAGCGCAGGCATCTACTACAACTTTTCCTTCCAGATCAGGTATTAAGGTTGCACATAGCTGGGCGTGTTCATCCTGAACCGAGAAGCCGCCGGCTTCATAGCCCGGCAGGTTTGGAATATGCACATTCTGTTCCAGTACAATCCCGACTTCAGACAGGCTGCAAGCACGTGCTTCATAGCCTTCTTCTTCCAGAATTTCCAGATATTCATCACGGCTAACCTGATTGACATTAACACGCAAGGTCAGCGGTGCAATCTGTTTTAACTCGTGCGACAGTTCAGCCAGCTGTTCCGGCCAGTCTTTCTTTAAACGTTTGAATAACCAGCTTGGCAGGCCATGTGCCTGATTTAACGCCAGATCAAATTCTTCTGTTTCACGTGAAACACGACGTAACACCGCATTGACCAGACCACTTAAAGGTTCAAAGCCCAGCTGTTTGGCGGCAGTCACGGTTTCTGAAATGGCGGCATGTGCCGGAATGCGGGTACATAGAATCTGATATAAACCCAAATATAAGCAGCTTTCTAGGGCCTGGTTATCAAGGGGTTTAGTTAATAACGGCAGGGTAATGGCTTTCAGGCCATGCCACTGACGTAAACAGCCCAAGGTTAACTCGTGATATAAACCACGGTCACGTTCAGACACGATATTGATATGTTGATTGAGTACTGAAGCAAGTGATTGGCCATTTTGTACAGCCAAGAGTGTTTTGACAACTTGCGCGCGCAAATTCAAGTTTTTAGCTGATGATTGAATTTGGCTCATGCGAATTTATATCCTACCGATAGTTTTTGAGTTTGATTAATTTGAACAGCATTCAGGGCTTTGCCACCTGGCCATTGCAGATTGGTGATGCAAATGGCGTTCTGATCACCACACATCACATGTACGCCGTCTTTATCCAGAGCAATTACTTCACCTGCCACTGCAGCGGTTGCCTGCTGGGTAGAAAGTGATGAATTCCAGATGCGTAAATTGTTACTGTCATCCAGCGGGGTAAAGGCCACCGGCCAGGGATTAAAGGCGCGAATATTCCGGTCAATCTCTGCCGCAGGCTGGCTCCAGTTGATTTGTGCTTCCGCTTTTGAAAGTTTATGTGCGTAAACCGTAAGTGCTTCGTCTTGCACTTCACGTTCAGCCAAATATTTTTGTAAGCTTTCTTCAGACTCAAGTACCTGAACGGTAGCTTCAGCACCTTTAACAGCAAGTTTGTCGTGTAAGGTTGCAGAGGTATCTGTCGCTTCAATTGGGCAGATGGTTTTCAGCATCATATCGCCTGTGTCCAAGCCTGCTGCCATTTTCATGATGGTTACACCAGTCTCGGTATCGCCGGTGGCAATGGCACGTTGAATCGGTGCTGCACCGCGCCAGCGCGGAAGTAATGAACCATGAATATTCAGACAGCCATATTTGGGTGTATCCAGAACCACTTGTGGCAGAATCAGGCCATAGGCCGCCACCACCATCACATCTGCATTTAAGGCTTTGAGTTCTGCTTGCGCTGCCAGACCTTCTTCAGTCGATGACTTGAAGTGCAAAGGCTGATAGACCGGAATATTGTGTTCTAGCGCCAACTGCTTGACTGCAGATGCCGTGAGTTTTTGCCCGCGTCCGGCTTTGCGGTCAGGCTGGGTATAGACCGCCACAATTTCATGCTCGGTTTTGAGTAGCGTAGCCAATGCAGTCGCTGCAAATTCTGGTGTGCCTGCAAATATGATCTTCACACATGAAATTCCAAATAAACTTAAAAGCTATTATAAGCCAAAAGCCAAATTTCAGCCTAATCGTTGCAAAAACTTATCCAAGAAGCTTGCTGAGTGCTTGAATTTCGGTGGAATTTTTATATAAAAAAAACTCATGCAAATTGTAAAAATTATTCATGAAAGTTTTGTATTGTCCTGACGATGATGGCGGTATAGTAGATTTCATCAAGAAATTTTTATCGCCAGATCATCATAATCTCTCTATAGATATTTTTGCCTGCATCTACAACCAAAAGGTCATCTTGTAAAACAAGGACTTGTAGTATGATAGGTCTAAAATGCAACTGATTTAAGCTCATTGTCAGTATGATTTAGCCAGAGTGGATCTGCCCGGTTCATTTCAAGCTCAAACTTTGTTGGAAATATAAAATGCCTGACTATCGTTCAAAAACATCGACACACGGAAGAAATATGGCTGGCGCGCGCGGTTTATGGCGTGCTACCGGAATGAAAGACGAAGATTTCGGTAAGCCGATTATTGCGGTCGTTAACTCATTCACGCAATTTGTACCGGGTCATGTCCATCTAAAAGACCTGGGTCAGCTGGTTGCACGTCAAATTGAACAAGCAGGCGGCGTAGCAAAAGAATTCAATACCATTGCTGTCGATGATGGCATCGCGATGGGTCATGACGGCATGCTGTACTCATTGCCTTCACGTGACCTGATTGCTGACTCGGTTGAATACATGGTTAATGCACACTGTGCAGATGCGATGGTGTGTATTTCAAACTGTGACAAAATCACCCCGGGCATGCTCATGGCAGCCATGCGTTTGAACATTCCTGTGGTGTTTGTTTCAGGCGGCCCGATGGAAGCGGGTAAAGTGCAAATTCGTGGCAATGAACAGGCAATTGACCTTGTTGATGCGATGATTGTGGCGGCAGATGACAACTACACAGACGAAGAAGTCAAAGCATACGAACGTTCTGCATGTCCAACCTGTGGTTCTTGTTCAGGTATGTTTACGGCCAACTCAATGAACTGTTTGACTGAAGCTTTGGGTCTTTCATTACCGGGTAATGGTTCTACGCTGGCAACACATGCCAACCGTAAGAAATTATTTGAGCGCGCAGGTCAGTTGATCGTTGAAATCACCAAGCGTCATTATGAACAGAATGATTACAGCGTATTGCCACGTAATGTAGCAACCAAAGCATCCTATGAAAATGCCATGACTTTGGACATCGCGATGGGTGGTTCAACCAACACCGTTCTTCACTTGTTGGCAGCTGCTCACGAAGCAGAAGTAGACTTCACCATGGACGATATCGACCGTTTATCTCGTAAAGTGCCTGTACTGTGTAAAGTGGCACCTGCGGTTAAAAACGTCCACATGGAAGATATTCACCGTGCCGGCGGCATTATGTCGATCCTCGGTGAACTAGACCGTGGTGGCTTACTGGATACGTCTGTACCGACCGTACATGAAGCAACGTTGAAAGATGCTTTAGACAAATGGGACATCATCCGTACTGAAGATGAAGAGGTATATAACTTCTTCAAATCGGCACCGGGCGGTGTACCAACCCAAACTGCATTCTCACAAGATCGTTATTACACCCGTCTAGATGGCGACCGTGAAAATGGTGTAATACGTAATGTTGAACATGCCTTCTCGCAAGACGGCGGTTTGGCAGTGCTTTACGGCAACATTGCACTGGATGGTTGTATCGTCAAAACTGCGGGTGTAGATGACTCTATCTTGAAATTCAACGGCACAGCACGTGTATTTGAAAGCCAGGATGATGCAGTTGAAGCCATTCTTGGTGGGAAAATCGTGGCAGGTGATGTGGTGCTGATCCGTTATGAAGGTCCACAGGGTGGTCCAGGCATGCAAGAAATGTTGTACCCAACCAGCTACTTAAAATCGAAAGGTTTAGGTAAAGACTGTGCACTTGTCACTGATGGTCGTTTCTCTGGTGGTTCTTCAGGTCTTTCCATTGGTCACGTTTCCCCAGAAGCAGCTGAAGGCGGCACAATTGCCCTGGTTGAAGATGGCGACCGTATCGAAATTGATATTCCAAACCGTAGCATTCATTTAGCCGTTGCTGAAGATGTATTGGCAGCACGCCGTGAAGTACAAGAAGCCAAAGGTTGGAAGCCTGCAAAGGAACGTCCACGTAAAGTATCTAAAGCGCTGAAAGCCTATGCAATGCATGCCACCAGTGCGGCGAAAGGTGCGGTACGTGATATCTAAGCTGTAATTTTACAGATTTAAATAGCACTCCAGATGGGGTGCTTTTTTTATACAAGAAACTATACAATGATCTTAAAATAAATTGTCCAAGACCGACGCTTAAAATCGGTCATCGCCCAGGAAGAGAATAATGAGTAAAGATAATATCCGCGAGCATTCTGCCCCCGTTTATGAAGGTATTGAAAATGCACCGGCGCGTTCCATGATGCGTGCTACCGGTTTTCAGGATGCCGATTTTAACCGGCCATTTATCGGCATTGCTTCGACCTGGGCCAATGTCACGCCTTGTAATATGCATATTGATGGTCTGGCCAGAACCGTAGAGCAGGGCGTGAGTGCGGCGGGTGGCAAGGGCATTATCTTTAATACCATTACCATTTCAGATGGCATTTCCAATGGCACCGAAGGCATGAAATATTCCCTGCTGTCACGGGAAGTGATCGCAGATTCGATTGAAACCGTGGTCGGCTGTCAGGCTTATGATGGTGTGATTGCCATTGGTGGCTGTGACAAAAATATGCCCGGCTGCATCATGGGATTGGCGCGCCTCAACCGTCCGGGGCTGTTTATTTATGGCGGAACCATCAAACCGGGTGAAGGTCATACCGACATGATTTCAGTGTTTGAAGCGGTGGGTCAATATGCCAAAGGTGAAATCAACGCGATTCAGGTCAAGCATATTGAAGAGGTTTCCTTGCCAGGTCCGGGTTCGTGTGGCGGTATGTACACGGCCAACTCGATGGCCTCTGCGATTGAAGCTTTAGGTATGAGCCTGCCGGGCTCTTCGGCACAGGAAGCGGTATCGGAAGACAAGCAAATTGACTGTGCCCGGGCCGGTGAAGCGGTGATGAACCTGTTGCGACTGGATATTAAGCCGCGCGACATCATGACCAAAGCCGCCTTTGAAAACTCGATTAAAGTCTTGATTGCGCTGGGTGGTTCGACCAATGGTGTACTGCATCTTTTAGCCATGGCACATACAGCAGGAGTGGAATTGAGTCTGGATGATTTCGTGCGGATTGGTAAAGATATTCCGGTGGTGGCCGACGTGCGTCCATCAGGTAAATATCTGATGTCAGAACTGATTGCGATTGGTGGAATTCAACCACTGATGAAGCGCATGCTGGATGCCGGCATGCTGGATGGCTCATGTCTGACGGTCACAGGTAAGACGCTGGCAGAAAATCTGGCCGATGTGCAGGACTATCCGGAAGGCCAGCAGATTATTCTGCCTTTTGATGCGCCAGTGAAAAAAGACTCACATCTGGTGATTCTAAAAGGCAATCTGTCACCGAAGGGCGCGGTCGCCAAAATTACCGGTAAGGAAGGACTGCATTTTGCTGGCCCGGCTCGCGTGTTTGAAGGTGAGCAGGGTGCCATGCGCGGTATTCTGGATGGCGAAGTCCAGCCGGGTGAAGTGGTGGTGATTCGTGGCGTTGGTCCCAAAGGTGGCCCGGGAATGCCAGAAATGCTGAAACCGACCTCTGCGATTATCGGGAAGGGCTTAGGCGCTTCAGTTGCCCTGATTACCGATGGACGCTTCTCGGGTGGCAGTCACGGTTTTGTGATTGGTCATGTCACCCCCGAAGCTTATGATGGCGGCCCGATTGGTCTGGTACAAAATGGCGACCAGATTTCAATTAATGCGGAAACCCGGGAAATGACCTGGCATGTGGATGAGCCGGAGATTGCAGCACGTCAAGCAGCTTGGATCAAACCAAAACCGAACTATACCCATGGAGCACTGGCCAAATTCGCCAAACTGACCTCAGGTGCAGAAACCGGGGCGGTCACTGACTTGAATCTTGACCTCTAATCCATTGTTAAACATTGAACATTTGTTTATGACTTGATATAAGTTTTTACACCATGCAGGGCTTTGGCTCTGCGATCTTAAAAATAGATTATTCTGTACAGATTCAATTTTTTGAACTGCACACCGTCATCTTTGTCGAGGCCGAACTCATGTCCCTGTTACGCCGTTGGTTTGATCCAATCCGATCGAGTTGGTTTTACCAGAAACCAATCCGTCAAACGGTGTTATCTATTCAAGATGGGCTGAGTATCCATTTAAGACTGGATGATGTGTACAGCTATCTGGCGGTACAGCAGCTGCCCCAGCTCGAAGAAATTTTAAGTCCGCAGCTCAAGCCGCTGAAAGTAATTATTTCCAGTTCGCATGCAGCCCCCCCAAATCAGATGTCTTTTGATGAATGGCAGCACTACACCCTAAATGATGCCAAGATTCTGTCGAAACAGCATCGTTTTAGTTTTCATGACACGCCAGAATTGCCCAGCGCTGAAGCCTTGCAACAGGCGGAACTGATTTTACGGCATACCCCGCTGCGCGGGCAGGATTTTCTGTATTTGCTGGAAGATGTGTTTCATATGTTGTGGCAAAAACAGACCGGAAAATTACGAACCCTTTATGCCATGGCCAGTCGTCATCATCAGCCACAGGACTTTCCCGAACGTATTTTTGACCAGACCCCGATTCTGGCCAGCTATTTTAATTTAGGCGGACGCCAGTATCAGGCAGTCGATGACCTGTTGCGTCTGACCCGGCGTCTGGAGCAGCAAAAACTGCTGACCGGTAATCCGATTTTTATGATCGATCACATTGAATGGCGTGAGCATCTGATCAGTGATGCTGAAGAGCTGAACGAGATCCAGTCGATGGATCCGGAACTGGACTTGTATATCGCGCTGGAAGATCCGATCTCCTGGCTTTTGCTGGCCTATATCAAGGAAGAACTGGCGGATTATTATAATATCCAGTTGAATGTCTATCCCTTGTCCTATCGTGGCCGGGATGAGTTTGACTGGAGTCTGGCCACACGTTTATCCAAACGGACGGACGTAGAATTTACCCCGTTTTGCCGACCGACCGAGCAGGCGATTGCGCCAATCGCACAGTTATTTTATAGCTGTCCCGAGGAGCAGCGGATTGAGGCGATGTACCAGATCTTGCAGGCCGTCTGGACCCGTGGTGAAGACCTGTCTTATGCACCCCATTTCAAACTTTTGCAGCAACAGTTAAATATTGTAGATCTGACCCAGGACGATATTCTGGTGAAGCTGCAGGACAATGATATGCTCTGTGAAATGAAGTCGCAGCCGAACTTTCCGGTACTGGAACTGCGGATAGATGATCAAAGTTATACATTTAATAGCTTATATCGGGTCTGGATGATTGAAAGTATTTTCAGTAATGTGTTAGAAGAAAAGTATAAGAGTAATAATCAAACTGAAAGTGAACTGAAAAAACATGGAAAAGATCAAAGCTGAATCACTAGAATATGCACGTCAACAGATCGATGCCATTGATACAGCTTTAGTTGAGCTGATCGCTGCGCGTCAATTTTATGTTGATCAAACCACCCGTTTCAAAAAAACCGAAACCGATTTGCAGTCACCAGAACGTATGGAACAGATTGTAGAAAATGTTAGGGCATTGGCGCAAAAGCAGGGCCTCGATCAGGAGTTTATTGAACATCTATACCGTGAAATGTTCCAATACTTTATTCAACGTGAACTGAAAGAGTTTCGTCCTTAAACGGGCTCATTTCAGTTCAACTACGCCGGACGATCTTCAAGCTATGCAGGAGATCTTGCTGTAGCCATGGCGATTTTTAAGCACAACATCGCCTTTTTGCAAAAATAATTTATCCATAAAAAGCCCATTCAGCCAAGTGCCTAAAGCCTTGCCTGGACGGGCTTTGCACGGTTTTATAGAAATTATGGTAAAAAAAAGAAATTGATTTTATTAAATATTTTTACAATGTAAGTTTGATTTAATTTAAAAAGTATATATATTGTATATACATCTTTTGCAAAGTAGTCTTTATTTTGGAGAGATAAGCAATGAGCGAGCAAATCAAAAAAATAAAGACAGGCAAGAAAGATGGACAACTTTTAATTCGTATTCAGAGTACGGAGCGTGATGAATTTATTCGTCTCTGCGAAGAACTGGATACTAGTGCTGCTCGTGAATTAAGAAAATTTATTCGTGGTTTTGTGAAACAACACAAGCCTAACGAATAGCCTTACTAGGGAGTAATACCATGGCTAAGCAAGTTAAATCTTTAAAGCAAGAAATCAAAGCACGTTTGAAAAAGATTTCAAAACATAAAGGCAAATTGAAGCAACTGAAGCAAGCGCTTAAAAAACAGAAATAAGCCAACGTGAATCAATTGCCAGTCACTTAAAACAGTTCATTCTAGACAGACTGTTTTAGGCTACAAAAAAGACCGAACATATATGTTCGGTCTTTTTGCTTGCAACAGGCTGTGCCCAGTCATCGCTGAATTTTATTTTTTATCGACCAGACTGAAGAACCAGTTTAAGAACAGGGCTGCAAACGTTGCCGTACCAATACCACCCAGATTGAAGCTACCAAAAGTCAGGGCAAAATCACCCGTACCTAAAATAATGGTCACCGCAGCCACCATCAGGTTCTTGTTCTGCGAAAAATCGACCTTGTTCTCAATCCAGATTTTGGCACCAGCAATAGTAATCAAACCAAAGACTATAATCGAAGCACCAGTCAGAATCGCCGTTGGAATAGTATGAATCACCGCACCAAACTTAGGCGATAAACCCAGGAACACAGCAAAGACACCCGCGACTGCAAAGATGATGGTCGAGTAAACCCGTGTCACGGCCATTACACCAATGTTTTCACCATAGGTGGTCATACCCGGCGCACCCACACCACCGGCTAAAGTGGTTGCAATACCATCTGCTACAAAGGCTTTACCAATATGCGGATCTAGGTTTTCACCGGTCATCGCGCCTACGGCTTTAATATGGCCCAGATTTTCAGCCACCAGAATCAAGGCAATTGGCGCAATGATCAACATCGCATTCAATTCAAAGGTCGGTGCATGGAAAGTCGGTAACCCAAACCAGGCCGCTTGCTGAATGGGAAGGAAGTTGATTGCAGTACCATAACCCATGATATTGCTGAGCATGAAATAGATCAGATAGGCCAGTAACAGACCGACCAATAATAGCAGGCGTTGCAGCAGGCCTTTGGTAAAGACGGCAATCGAGCCCATGCACATCACGGTAACGAGAGACATCCACATATTAAAGGTGTTGCCCATGACGCTTTTAACCGTGACTGGAGCAAGGTTCAGGCCAATGATCATCACCACGGCACCGGTCACTACCGGTGGCATCAGCTTTTCGATCCAGCGGGTGCCCGTCGCCATGACCAGAAAGCCCATCAGCGCATAGAAGATGCCACATGCGATAATCCCGCCTGCTGCAACGCCAATATTCGGATTCAGTCCGCCACCACCCGCATAACCAGTTGCTGCGATGACCACACCAATAAAGGCAAAGCTTGAACCTAGATAACTTGGAACCCGGCCACCGGTGATTAAAAAGAACAGAATAGTACAGATCCCTGACATTAAAATCGCCAGGTTAGGATCAAAGCCCATTAAAAAAGGTGCCAGTACAGTCGCGCCAAACATGGCAAAGGCATGCTGTACACCCAAAACTACCGTTTGTGCGGGTGGCAAATACTCTGCGGTACCTACTGGTCGTGCATCGATACTGCCCTCATAAGGGCGCCATTTGGGAAACCAACTGGACATAAAATGAGCACTCAAAAGATAAATTGTGCACATCATACTCCGGTTTTTTGGAAGTTTTAATCACTCCTTTCAACTTTTTGTTCAAGTTAATTCATTGACTTTTATTTATTTTTTATCAATTGGTAAATATTTTTAATATAAAAGTAGCGTTAAATCAGTGGATTAATCATATAGCTATGCTTAAAATTCACTCATAAAGATTTGTTATTTTAGTTATAAAAAATACGATGCAGTGAGTGGTTTTGGCCAATTCATGTACAAAAAAAGCACATCACCAGGATGTGCTTTGAATGCGAGGGCGAAAAATCAGCCGGTATTACGTAAACCGGCTGCAATGCCGGCAATGCTGACCATTAAGGCATGATCGACCGGGGTATTTTCAGCTTGCTGCTGTTGCAGATAGAGACGGCGACGTTTCATCAGCTCGGCTTGCAGCAAATGTAGTGGTAGCAAATACGGTTTACGGACTTTCATGGATTGATCCAGGACGCCGTTGCTACTCAGCAATTTAGATTCACCCTTTAACGTCAGCAAGGTCTGTACAGCATCCTGCAAACGCTGGCGCAGCTCTGTGCCGAGTACTTTGAGATCTTCATCTTGGGTCAGATGTGATTCATAGTACAGGGCCACATGTGCATCGGCTTTGGACAGCACCATTTCCAGCATATCAATCAGGGTCTGAAAATATGGCCACTCTGCCAGCATCTCATCGAGTACCGCCCGTTGTCCCTGATCCAGTACTTTATTCAGCGCGGCACCGGTACCCAGCCAGGCAGGTAACATCAGACGAATCTGGGTCCAGGCAAATACCCAGGGAATCGCACGCAAGGACTCAATCCCGCCACTGACTTTACGTTTCGCCGGCCGTGAACCCAGCGGCAGCATTTGCAGTTCAAGTTCCGGAGTGACGGTGCGCAGGTATTTGACAAAATGCGGGTTTTCCCGCACGGTCTGGCGATAGACCTGAACCGAGAGTTCGGTCATTTGATGCATCAAGTCGCGCCATTCCTGTTTCGGCTCGGGTGGCGGGAGCAAGGTTGCTTCTAAGGTCGCAGCAGTATAAATTTCCAGATTCTGCAGGGCAATTTCTTCCAGTCCGAATTTAAAGCGGATCATTTCGCCCTGTTCAGTCACCCGAATCGTGCCTGAAATCGACCCCGGTGGCTGTGAGAACAAGGCTTGCTGGGTTGGCGCACCGCCACGGCTGATCGAACCGCCACGGCCATGAAACAGGGTCAGCTGAACGCCATGTTGCTGGGCAATCGTCGTCAGTTCTTCCTGGGCACGGTACTGCGCCCAGTTGGCCGACATAAAACCGGCGTCCTTGGCTGAATCCGAATAGCCAATCATCACTTCATGCTTGCCCTGAATATGCTGTTTATACCAATGCATATTGAACAGGGTCGACATGGTCTCGGCTGCACCGTCCAGATCTTTGAGGGTTTCAAACAGCGGTACCACTCGTAAGGCGTGCTTGATACCCGCTTCTTTTTGTAGAAGCAATACCGCCAGCACATCACTTGGATATTCCGCCATGGAAATAATATAGGCACCCAGAGACTCACTTGGCTGTTCTGCCAGGGTGCGCATGGTGGCAAAGACTTCCTGTACATCCGGATGCTGAATCAGACTGCCGGCTGGTTCATTCAGATGTTTTGGGAGCAAGGGACGTTTGCTTTGCAATTCTTGCAGTAAAAAGTTTTGACGTGCCTGTTCGGTCCAGGTGTCAAAATTTCCCAGCCCTAAATATTCAGTAATCGCCGAGATTGCCTGACGGTGACGACCTGATTCCTGACGAATATCCAGTTTCAGTAACTCAATCCCAAAGCTGTTGACCCGGTAAATAAAGTCCAGCAGGCTGCCATTGGCAATTTCGGCCAGATTGCAGTGCATTAATGAGCGATAGCAGGTCAATAGTGGCTGTAATAGCTCATCTTTACTTTTAATGACTAAACTATCATCGGCATCATTGCCCTTTAATTTTTCTGCCAGCCAGTGTCGGGTCGCTTTCAGGCGGCTACGGGTATCACGTAAATATTCACGATAGGGTTCCGGATGGTCCTGACCCAATGCCTTGGAGATTTCCGTACTACATTGCTGAATGGAGAGTTCCCAGCGCAGGTTCTCAATATCGCGTAAATACAGATCGGCAGCTTTCCAGCGTGACAGCCACAACACTTCTTGCGTCACATTATGGGTGACATTCGGGTTGCCATCGCGGTCACCACCCATCCAGGAAGCAAAACGTACCGGTGCAATATTTAAGGGCAAGTTCTGGCCGCATTGCGCTTGCACCATGCCATTTAATTCTCGGATAAATTTCGGAACCGCATTCCACAGGGTCTGTTCAATGGTAGTAAAACCCCATTTGGCTTCATCGATCGGGGTCGGGCGATGCTGACGGATTTCATCGGTTTGCCAGGCCGAGCTAATCAGCTGTTTCAGATCTGCCAACACTGCCTGACGTTCACGCGGCGTGAGTTTCTGCTGGTCGAATTTGGACAGGGCATTATTGATACCATCATATTTCTGGATCAGGGTGCGGCGGCTGACTTCTGTCGGATGCGCGGTCAGTACCAGTTCAATTTTTAATTCACAGATTTGCTGGTACAGCGTGTCGGCAGAAATCTCCTGCTGTTTAAATTTTTCAAATAACGGTACCAGAGGATTAGGGGATTCTGCCGTGTCATCGAATTCGCTTTGACGGCGACGACGCACCACATGATATTGTTCGGCAATATTGGCAAAGTTCAAAAAATGGGTAAAGGCACGGGTTAGAGGCAGGATTTCCGCATCTTCCAGACTCAAAAATAATTGTTCTAGCTGTTTTTCTGCTTCGACCTGTCCATCACGTGCGCCTTTAGATAAAGCACGAATCTGCTCAATCTGATTAAACAAATCCTGCCCCGCATGTAATTTTAAGGTTTCCCCCAGCAAATTACCCAGTAAGCGTACGTCTTCGCGTAGTGGTGCATCAATCTGTTGAATCATTTTTTATTCCCTCACATGCATGCTTTGACTATACCGCGACTGCATGACAATCCAAGTCCCTTAGAGACAAAAGTTGCAGAGCATTGGCTGCTTTTTTAGCAAATTTTAGGCCACATATGGTTATCGGTGCTCGATCCTGAGAGAAGGCTTTAGTCAGGCAGAGCATATTTCAGCATAAACAGTTCAATGGCCTCGCTAATGATCTGTTGCTGTTCTGCGCTTGAAGGGGGAGGGCTGAGACCCAGCAGGATTTTCTGATGACGGGTTCCGGTCAGCAGGGACACGATCAGCTCGGTCTGTTTTTCTGGAAGATCGACCTGAATAAAGCTGTACTGTTGGGCCAGAGCAAAGAAATCATTCCAGACTGCATCCAGTTTGCTATGCGAGGCCTCATAAAACTGTTCTGCCAGAGGACTTTGCTGCGAGGCCAGTTCCATCAGTAACAGGTCCAGCTTGATCGCTTCTGGTAAATGAATAATATTTAAAGCGCGCTGACAGGCCTGATAAAACTCCTGCGCAAAGTCACTGCTCGGCTGCAAGAGCTGAGGATGTTCATGCAGAATGGCTTCACAGGTATCCTCAATCGCACAGCTAAACAGGGTCGCCTTGTCCTGAAAATGGTTATACACCGTCAGCTTGGTCACACCTGCCTCACGTGCAATCTGGTTCATGCTGGAGGCATGATAGCCATGCGCTAAAAACAGCACTTTGGCCACGCTGAGGATGCGCTGACGCTTTTCCAGATCCTTGGGTCGTCCTACAGGTATTTGCACAATTTCTTCCAAAAAAAAGTCAATACGGTCATTGCTTTGAAGCTTGAGTTTTAATTAGTGTACCGGGTGGTATATTAATTAAAAAACAAGCAATTCAATATATCAGCATAGTTTGCCCTAAAAAAGACGATCAGATAAGAGTGATTGATATCAAATAATTATATTGACAAATATAGTCAAACATATACAATTTAGGTATTAAATTTTAAAAAAACTTGCAATGAAATACTTGACTGAAAGCTTAAAGAAAGTAGAGCAAGACCTTGCTTATTTTGTATC